>JBKHHW010000236.1:0-4192 GCA_046538945.1 Chitinispirillaceae bacterium
ATAGATATTAAGATAACCCCCTTCGACTACGGCGGACCTACGCTCAGGGTGAGCGGATGTGGCGATGGTTGTAAATATTAAGCTGCTTATCATCATAAACCATCATTTCTGAAATCATCAATCAAAAATAATAAAACCAGAATCATACCTTTATCACTCATATTATTGTATATATATAAACAGAATTGTTTTCCGTCTCCTATTCATATATTTTGTTATTCTTACTGATTTGGGATAGTCCGCCAAGTTTCATGTGATTCAGTATCAGGGTCAGAAAACCGGGAACCGATTTTCGTATAAGAGGGCAAATAGAATGAAAGCAAATTTTGAGTGTGGAGAGGTCGCCGTGAGGATATTCGCGCCGTTGTTTCTGTTTTTTTTCGTGGTTGTCGCTACGGCGCAGGAGCAGAAAACGGAAAACGAAGAGAAATCTTCTTCGCAGGTTGCATTCAGGGCCGGTGATGCCATGAAGATACAGGTGTTTCCGGATACCATGGGATTTCCAAACGGCCTCTACTTCATAGACAGCGATGGCCATGCGGATCTTCCGGTAGTGGGGCGGATTCCCGTAGTGGGAAGGTCCGAAGAGGAGATAACCGAATTTCTGAAAACCGAGTGGGCTGAGTACCTGCGCTATCCCAATGTGCAGATCCGACCCATGGTGCGTATTAATTTTCTGGGAGGATTTTTCCGACCCGGCCTTTACTGCATCGACCCTCGCCAGTCTCTGTGGAGTGCCGTATACATGACGGGTGGGACAGTGAGAAGTGACGGATTTAAAAAAATGGTTTGGGAACGGGGGGGAGAGGTAATAGAAAAAGACCTGGTTACCATGCTGGAATCGGGCAAATCTCTTTATAATCTTGGATTCGTGACCGGAGACCAGATCAGGGTCACCGGCAAACCCGAACGGGATTGGTGGGATGTGGTCCGGCAGGATATTTTCCCCACGATGACGCTGCTGTTATCCGTTGCCACCACCTCATTAACACTATATAATAATTATAATAGATAGTTTTTCTTATCGGCAGAAGATGGAGAACCGATTTTCTATGGAAGAACAGAAAAAGACGCTGAAAGATCTGGATATCCTTTTCTATGTGACCAAATATCTTAATCTGTTCTGGAGATGGAGATGGTTTATAGTGATTGCCGGTCCGGTGATAACATTGGGCGCAGTTGTATATGTTTTCAAATTCGCTTCTCCCAAGCCTGAACTTCCGGCAACTATCGTGGTCGGTTTTGAAAAATCATCGGCGGAGGACGTTTTTTTCGCTCAGGATCCAATGGACATAAGTAAAATGGAATTGATGAAGAGCCGTACGCTTCTTTCTGAAGTGGTGAAGAAACTCTCTCTCACTATGGTTCTTCACAAGGATATCGCCCGGTCATCAGTTTTCGATTCCGTATTTACCGACACAACCGCGGTGGTGGGGAAATACGAGTTCGAAATCGAAGAACTGGAGGGAAAGAAGTATACGGTCTTTTTTACCAATAAAAGGGCGGGCATAGAGAGACGGGTGGTTCAGAGCGGTTTGCTTCCCAATCTTTCTCAGTTGACCCTGCAGGGGACCAGACTTGATTTCGCCCCACGGTTTCTCAAGGAACCCTATGACTTCACCTTTTCCATTGTAAGGACGCGCGATGCCGTCGATATGCTGACGGAAAATCTTGTACTTCCCAGAGTTAACAGGAATTCCATGGGCGCTGATTTCGCCTATGTTTCCCTTCTGGGCAGGGATTATGAGCTTCTGACGGAGACGATCAACACTATAGGAGATGAATTCGTCAAAAGAAATCTGAATTTCAAAAAGCGCAAGACCAGTGAAGTAATTCAGACTCTCGAGAAACAGCTCTCAACAGCTACACGTCAGCTTCGTAAGGCTGACAGTGCAGTGCAGGCGTTCATGCGCCGCAATCCTCAGGTGGGACTTGGTGTGGATACCAGAAGCGTTCTGGAATCTATGACACAGATTGAAAGTTCCAATTTCATGACGTCCGTTTCCGGAGAAGAAGCCAAGGATATCCGCAAACGACTCAGAAAAGCCACCGGGGAGAACAGGGAGCTGCTCATCAACGAAGCTCTCATATTTCTGAGCAATCAGGGGAGCTCGGCTGCTATGGCTCTGAATGAAGAACTCAAAAGTGCAAAGCAGAGAAGGGCTTCAATGGAGCTCAATTATTCCCAGGATCATCCTTTGTACCGTGAAGCGGAAAAAAAGATCACCTCGGCGGGGGAGAATGTTGAAAAACTGCTGCTGGAGTATGAAGCCAAACAGGATTCCAAAATCGGACAACAACGGGATCAGATGGGTGAATACTCCCGGAAAATTCAAGGATTGCCCCTTAAAGAACGGCAGCTTGCCGAACTGGAAAGGCGCCGTCAGGTAACGTCCCAGATTCATTCCACAGTGCTTGGCCGCTACAATCAGGCGAAAATCGCCGATGCGGTTGAGGTGGCCGATGTCTACATAATGGATTACGCCATCCCCCCGGAGGCACCTCCCGATTTCATGAACAAACTGCAGATGCTTGCTATCGGGCTTGCCGTTGCGTTCGGCTTTTCTTTCGGAGTGCCGGTAGCTTTCGATATGCTTGACAAGACCGCCAGGAGTGAAGAGGAGCTTCAGCGTGTCTGCGGGTATCCGGTGCTCGAGTCGATTCCGGTCATAAAGAATACAAAAGAGGACAAACAGTCCGGAAAGTCGAAACGCAGGGGTGAAGCAGTCCCGGATATCGATCCCAAGCTGATCACTGCCGGTGTTGCTAACGGCGTTGCGGATGAGTTTTTCCGTATGCTGCGCTCCAAAATATTCATGCGGCTCGACGAATGTGAGCGCAAGAGTCTTATCGTGACAAGCTATGATTCCGGAGACGGCAAATCGCTCATTGCCGCAAACCTTGCGGTCGTTACGGCTCAACAGGGTTTGACAACTCTACTGATTGACGGAGATGTGCGCAGGGGCGTGCTTCACAAAACGTTTCTTCTGGAGAAGAAACCGGGCCTTTCCTCAATTCTTTCATCCGACAAGCCTCTGAGCGGAAGACTTCTGACGGAACATATACAGCAGACCCATGTGCCCAATCTCCAGGTGCTCACAACCGGCTCCAATCCGTTCAATCCCTCCGAACTCCTTAGCTCCAGGCGATTCCAACAACTGATGGAGGGGCTGTACACTGTGTACGATTTCATAGTGATCGACACTCCGCCTCTGGCAGCGGTGGCCGATGCCGCAATCATTGGAAAGCTGTTCACCGGGTATCTTCTGGTGTCCAGATCGGGCGCTACCAACAACGTGGCGCTCAGGAAGAAAGTGCACGAGTATCCCTACCTCATGAACAGAGTAGTGGGAATGGTGCTCAACCAGGCTCATCTTGAACCGAAGCTCAGGTATTCCCGTTATTCGTCCTATGTCCAGTCGTAATTCGGTAGAGATTATCTTCTGAGAATCAATTGTCAAATAAAACAGGGTTCTTCATGTCCACAGAACCGGAAGTCCAGATCAGATATCCAGACAGACCTATCGAGGAAGCCGATGCTCCCTGGTGGCTTGCGAAAGTGAAACCGAGGCAGGAAAAGAAGTTCGCCCTCGATCTTTATCAGGAGGGAATAGAGTACTATCTTCCTCTTTATGAACACGTCGTCCGGAATGAAAAAATCAAGAGAACACGAGTTTACAAACACCCGCTGTTTCCCGGCTACGTGAGTTTTGCGCAGACTACCCCCAGTCACATATATACTTCCGGCAGAGTAGTCGACATAATCAGAATCAGTAATCAGAAACGGTTCGTTTTTGAATTGTCCCGGATCTATCGGGCCTTTGAGCAGCGCTACGTCATCGAACCGGTAGAGAATGATATCAGAGTGGGTGAGGAGGTCAGGATCTGCGCAGGGCCGCTTAGAGGTATGAGCGGCAGGGTAGTCCGGCTGAAGAACCGTCTCAGAGTGGTCATTTCCGTTTACGGGCTGGGGTGCGCTTCAGCGGAAGTTCCGGTTACGGAGATAGAAAAGGCACACGGCGGTCACATTGAACCCAGATAAAAGAGCCGCAGGGGAAGTGAATCGATCGGATCCATCATAACTTCCTTATTTCTCTCTGGTACAGACCGTGAATCACAAATGGGGGTCACATATTCTGTGCATGCTTGTTCTTGCGGAGACATTCCTGGATCTTGCGGTGAATATCTTTGC
>JBKHHW010000071.1:0-15766 GCA_046538945.1 Chitinispirillaceae bacterium
GTTTCGCTCATGCTCAGCGTAGGTCCGCCCAAGTCGAAGCATAATCCCTCACCTTCACACCCTCAGCGCCCTTCCGGAATTGAGCACCGCCAGAACCGCCATGCCCATATCGGCAAACACCGCCTCCCACATGGACGCCAGCCCGAATGCCCCCAGAACAACAAAAAGCAGCTTCACCCCAAGCGCCATGACAATGTTCTGCCAGACAATCGCCCGGGTCGCTCTCCCGGTCCGTATCGCCTCGGCCACCTTAAGGGGTGAATCCCCCATGATAACCACATCCGCGGTTTCTATGGCCGCATCCGATCCCAGCGTACCCATGGCGATTCCCACATCCGACCGGGCCAGTACCGGTGCATCGTTTATCCCGTCACCCACAAAAGCAAGCTGGCCCTCTTTTCTTTGCTGCAATATCTCTTCCAAACACTCCACTTTCTGCTCAGGAAGAAGCGAGGCGCGGAAATGATCTATTCCCAGCTCCTTCACCACCGCTTCGGCCGAATCCCTGTTATCACCGGTAAGCATCCAGATCTCCTCCACCCCCGCATCTCTCAAACTCACCATCGCCTCTGCCGATTCCTCCTTCGTCTCATCTCCCACAAGCAGATACCCGCAGTACCTTTTGTCGAGCGCTACATACACCACAGCCCCCTTGTGAAAAACAGGAACGGCGACCCCCTCCCTTTCCATCAGCTTCTCATTACCGGCCAGAATCTGCTGCCCCCTGAACTCGACTGTCACCCCCATTCCGCCCACATTCTCATGCATCCCGATTTCATTGTGGTCTGTACCTATCCCCTCCTGTAACGCTCTGCTCTTTATGGACACGGCGATAGGGTGATTGGAGTAATACTCGGCCGCGGCCGCTTTCTCCAGAAGGTCTTTTCCGGATGTCCCGTCCGCGGGAACAACTTTCCTGACGGCGAACTGTCCTTTGGTGAGCGTTCCGGTCTTGTCGAAAACAACCGTCTTCACCGATGCCAGACGCTCGAGAAAATGAGCTCCCTTGACAAGTATCCCCCTCTTGGACGCACCTCCGATCCCTCCGAAAAATCCCAGAGGGATGCTGATCACCAACGCACAGGGGCAGGAAATAACAAGCAGAACCAAAGCCCTGTAGAACCAGACTGAAAATTGCTGCCCCGGAACAAAAACCGGCGGTATCAACGCAAGCAACGCAGCCGCTGCCACCACTGCGGGTGTGTAGTAATATGCGATACGGCTGATGAATTTTTCCGTTCTGGCCTTCCTTGCCGACGCATTCTCGACCTGCTCCAGAATCCTGACAATGGAAGATTGCGAAAATGGCCGGGTCACCTTAACGGTAAGTATGCTGTTCACGTTTATCTCACCGGCAAGCACGCCCGTTCCTGTCTGGGCCGTATAGGGCTTCGGTTCACCCGTAAGTGCCGACGCGTCCACATGCGAACTGCCCTCGATGACATCTCCGTCAAGTGGGATCTTCTCCCCCGGACGGACTTTCACAATTTCCCCGGTCTTCACCTCATCGGGAGAAAGATCCACCTGCTTTCCCCCTCTGAGCACATGAGCCACATGAGGCCTGACCGCAAGAAGCGAACGAATGGAACTTCTCGACCGGTGAACCGCCAAATCCTGAAAAAATTCACCCACCTTAAAGAAAATCATCACCCCGACAGCTTCTGAAAGCGCATCGATGGTAACTGCTCCGACCGTGGCAATGGTCATGAGTACATTCTCGTCAAACAAAACACCCCTGCGCACCGTCCGCACAGCACCCCTCAGCACATTCCATCCGGCCAGAAAATAGGCACCTGCAGCAAGCAGATACAGCACGACATTTCCATAAGGGAGATCCTGAAAAAAATTCTCCAGTATCAGCACACCCAGAAACATCACTGCGGCAGTCACCATCACCACCACTGTCCGCCTGATACGGAACTCCTTATGATCTTCTGCAAACTCATCCACCGTTGACCTGGACAGTGGCACCAGTTCCACATCTGGTTCCACTACCTGCACCTCACCCCGTATGCTCTCCGGATTATCCGTGTCCACGGTCAAAGTGAGAGAGGCAAAGTTCACATCAGCAGACCTGACCCCCTCAACGTGTCTGAGATGCTCCTCGATCTTCAAGGCACAATCCACACAATCCAGATTTCTGACATGATATTTGGCAATCATCCCTACACCAGCCCTTCATTTATATGCTCAGCCCCGTAGGAGAGAATTTTTTCTATATGAATGTCGTTGAGCGAATAGTAAATACTCTTTCCCTCTCTGCGGCTGGAAACCAGACGGGCCTGCCGGAGTACGCGAAGCTGGTGGGAAACGGCAGACTGATTCATCCCCAGCCTGTTGGATAGTTCGCAGACACACTGCTCGCCCTCGAATAAAACGTTCAGAATGGAGATTCTGGTGGGATCGGCGAACATTTTAAAAAATCCTGCCAGTCTTTCCGCCTTCCCAATTCTTCCAGTCGCCCGCTGATTCATTTCCAACTCCTGAAGAGATTTTATATGAACATATGAGCAAGTGTTCATATATAATTCGTACGCAGACTTCAAATAATTGTCCTGAAGACAGGACCTACTTTTTCTCTTTCACCACGATGCGGTACACATCATTGGATATCACTTCAACGGTCGAGCCTTTGGAAATGTACTCGCCCCTGCTGACCACATCCCTGCGCCTTCCCTCTATAAGCGCAGTCCCTGCTGGTCGAAGATCGCACAATGCAACCCCCTGGGCCCCGGCCAACTCATTTGACGGCTCCACACCATCGCCCTTGTCCAGGGAATGTTTAAGCGACAGCGGCGAATTGGAAAGCACCTTTATTCCGTAGAGGACAAGAACGGGTATGGTGATGATATCGATCACCACAAAAATCATACCGGCCGTCACCGAAACGTCGGTGAAAACCAGATAAAGCGAGTAGCCGAACACCCCCAGTGCCACAGCGGTGAGTACACCTGCGGAAGGCAGTATGAATTCAGCGATTATGATCCCCACTCCCACCAGCTGCAGCACAACAGGCAGTATAAGCCGTGTGATCATAAAATCACCTCTCTGTTCACCACGATCCTGTTACCCTGGATTTGAGAAACGATTATGGGCGTTCCGCTATCCATGAATTCCCCTTCCGCAACCACATCATATATTTCACCCTCCACTGATACCTTGCCGGCGGGACGGAGTGATGTGATCGTAGTGCCCTTGTTCCCCACACGAGGCATTTTCGCCGTTTCTGAATCTGCCCGAACACCCTCCAGTGATGCCGCCAGATAGGGTCCCTGGACAATAGTGCCCAGGCGCTCGAAAAAATAGCGGAAGAAGATGTATATCAACACGACAGCCCCGAAAATGCTGAGCACCACCCTCAGAAGATTCCTGAACAGGATTTCCGCCTGCCAGGGGAATTCCGGCTGGGGTATGACAAAATTCTGGAATGACAGCACCATTCCCACCATCATAAGCAGTATTCCTAGAAATCCCATGATACCGAATCCCGGAATCACGAATATTTCGACTGCCAGAAACACGATGCCCGCTACAAGGAAAAGCAGTTCGGTGTAGTCTGCCAGTCCCACCATGTACTGACTGAAGAAGACCGCCCCAAGGCAGACAAGACCGACTATCCCGGGGACACCGAATCCCGGCGAGCGCAGTTCTATATAGAGAGCGGCAAATCCGATCATCATAAGTATGGAGGAAATGGAACCGATGAACCTGACCAGCACCTCGGACCAGCTCTGATCCATTCTTACTATTTCCCAGTCACCGTACCCCAGTTTCTCCAGCATCTCATCAAAATCGGCAACTGTCATTTTGGAGAAGCCGTATTCAGCTGCCTCGCTTTCGGTCATGGTAAGCAGCTCGCCTTCCCGGACAACCGTTCTGGTAGATTCGATCTGCTTTCTAAGGGAAGGGTCGAGATCGGCAAGTCTGGTTGAATCCAGGTACAGAACCGTATCAGGCAGTTTCACCTCGAAGATCTCCATCTCGGCGGTCACCATCGATTCGGTGAGTGCTTCGGGATACCCGTTCTTGCGTGCAAGGGTTCTGAACTTGGCCCGTAGCGGTGACTGATACTTCTCCCCCAGCATCTGAGGACCATCCTCGGACATGGTAAGCGGAGCCACATCACCGATGGTGGTGTTCCTGCGCATCACCAGAGAATCGGCGGCCAAGGCGATGAGAGCACCGGCACTGATGGCTTTTGACTGCACATATGCCAAAGTCGTCGCTTCCTCAGTCGCCACGATACTGTCCACTATGTTGTAGGCGGCATCCACACGCCCGCCGAAAGTGTTGATCTCGAGAACAATCAGCGGATTTTCATACCGACCGACAGCATCATTGAGTGCCCTCCCGATGAATGCCGCCATTCCGGGATCCACAGTACCGGAAACGGGTACAACCACCACGGTACGCTTGGTGAAAGAGGCTGTATCGGCCGCCTGCTCATCAGCAGTCTGAGCGCCCAGTGGGGGCAGAAGGGTGAACACGATCAGAAAAAAGAGAGCATATCTTAACATATTACAAAAATCTTTTTCGGCGAAATACAAGTCAATATCAACAGCCGTATATCGAAATTCCAATGGACATGAATCAGAATGGCCTCGTCTGAAAACCCATACTAATCGGGCGAATTAAGAAACGAAGACGGTTCTATTTACTTTTAGTAGCAAAAACAGATAATTCCACCTGTTTCGAGTGCCTTGCCAGACCCTCTGCTTAGAAAGTATAATAAGAAAGTGGCACAAGGCATCCAATATCGTGAAGAATATTATGAGTATAAAAACAGAAGCACTCTATTTCAGAGATATCAAACGTTATGATGTCCTCAATGAAGATGAGGAACGTGAACTGATCAGACGGGTTCAGCACCAGGATTTGGAAGCCACCAACAAGCTGATTACCGCCAATCTTAGGTTCGTGGTGAGCATTGCCCAGCGATACCGCGGCCGCGGCCTCAGCTTTCTGGAACTGATTAACGAGGGCAATATGGGTCTGCTTAAGGCGGCTAAACGGTTTGATCATAAAAAGGAAGTCAAATTCATCTCCTATGCTGTATGGTGGATAAGGCAAGCTATCCAGAAAGCTCTTTTCGAGCAGTCGGGAACAGTCCGCATACCTCCGAACAAGATAGCTCTTGTAAATAAATTCAAAGCAGCCCTCGACCGCAACTGCGGTGATTACAAGAGCACGATAGAAATGGAACAGTTCAGGGAGCATGAGAACGATATTGTCGAAGTGATGGAGAAGATGCGCGGTGTATCACTCGATGCTCCGCTTTCAAGCTCCGGCCAGGAGGAAGACAGCATCAAGACCCTTCAGGATGTTCTGGGGGAAGATCCCGACCAGGATGGGGAAAGCGAACGCAAACAGCTCGTCTCCGTACTCGACAGCGTACTCCAGAATGTATCCAGCCGGGAGGAACGTATTCTCAGAATGTACTACGGGCTGAACTTCTCAAAGCAGTTCACACTCGAGGAAATCGGCCGGGAACTCAAACTCACCCGGGAAAGAGTTCGTCTCATACGCGACCGCTCTTTGCGCAAACTCATGCAGAACCCTCATTCAAGAGAAAAACTATCCCATTTTTTCCACGATACAAAGCAGTGATACTCACTGCTTTGTTTTTTTTCTGTTGAACAAAATTTTCCTGTGGCAGATTTCGTGGCCTACAACCTATATTAAACTATCCTTCTCATAGTTTTTTTTCGCTTTCCTTTTTTTCACAATTTTCAGTTACTGACATTTTTCACGCTGCAATTTCTGCTTAGAAGAAAACGTCTCAAGGAGGTGTGCTATTTCTGAGCTGATTTCAAAACTGACAGCAGCACTGCCGGGCAATTCACCCTTCGGCAGAAGCATCACCCATGATTCGGATTACGAGGCACTCAAATCTGAAATCGGCAAACTGGGAAATGTCGATGCGGACCTGGTGGAAAAATCCTCTCTGAAAATTCTCACCCAGAAATCCAAGGACATCCGAGTACTGTCCTTTCTGGCCTACGCCATGCTGCGCAAAGAGAACTGGGAGGGGCTTGCCGATGTTTTCGGGGCCTTTGTTTCACTGGCCGAAACAGATTTTGACAAACTGCACCCCGAAAGAGAAAAGGCAAAACAGCTGGCTCTGGCCTGGATGTCCGAATCCCGGTTCAGTGATCTTGCGGCACAGGCCAGACCGAACGACACGGATCATCCCAATATCGTGCGGCTGGAAAATTACCTGGACAAGCTCAGGGAAATCATCAGCGGCAAGTACCCGGAAAACCCGCCCTTCCCCTTCGCATTTCAAAAAGATGTCTCGTCATGGTCTAAAGCGTGTGCCCCTCCTGCACCGTCAAAGACGCCGGAAGATTCACCCTTGAAGGAACAAACCGAAGAAGTACCGTCGGTGACAGCTTCGCCAATTTACAAAAGTACCGAACCATACGAAACGGCGAAACAGGCTCAGCTGTCATTGAAGAAAGCCGCGCGCTTTCTGATAGAGCAGGAGCCGCTCAAACCTATGGGCTATCGACTTTCCCGAATGGCCCGATGGGACATTTTGGAGCAGGCACCGCCCTCCGACAACAGCAGAACCCAGCTGCAGCCCCCGCCGGAACAACAAAAGAAATATCTGCAGAATCTGGTTTCACAGAATGAGTGGAAAAGCCTCTTGAACAAAGCCGAACCAGCCTTTTTATCAGGAGCCAACCATCTGTGGCTCGATCTCCAGAGATTGAGTGCCACGGCGTGCAAGATGCTCGAAACTCAATACACAGCCGTGCATCAGGCAATTCTGTCCGAGACAAGAGTTCTCGTGGAAAGAATACCTGAACTTCTGCACTTATGCTTCAGTGACGGATCACCCTTCTGCGATTCCGCGACAATAGAATGGATATCAGGCGATGTTCTCCACCAGAAACGGCAGAGTGCGGCTGAGGACAAAGCCGGCCGGCACCAGAGTGATGATTTTCTGGAGCAGATTTCACTTCTGGTCAGTTCCGGAAAATTCCATCAGGCAATAACCCGGGTTCACAGACGCGCAGCCGGTTCTTCAACAGCACAGGAGAAATTCATCCATACGGTCATGATTGCGGAAATACTGACAAACGCTAAAAAATGGGACCTGGCGACAAACGTACTCGAGAGACTCGACCGGCAGATAAGCTTCTACAGGCTCGACAACTGGGACCCGGACCTGGCCGTAAGGGTTTGGGGGCTCCTTTTCAGCGCCTATAAATCATCTTCAGGCAAGTCCTCTGATTCGCCTGAAGCCGCAGAAAAGCTGAACAGAATCAAAAACAAAATATGCCGTCTTGATCCGGCAAAGGCTTTCATGATCACGTAAACACAAACGAAAGGTGGTCAGATATGACAGGAAGTTTTCAGAACGAAATTCCGGCTGCGCGGATCAACCTCAAACTCGATGTTGGTAAAGGAAATGCAAAAAAGAGAGTCGAGCTGCCGCTCAAGATGCTTGTGATGGGCGACTTCACCCTCAGAGAGCGGTCCGAAAGAATCGCAGAAAGGGAGAAAACTGCTGTCAATAAAAACAACTTCGAGCAGGTAATGTCGAACCTCGGGCTCAGACTGTCCTATACTGTAGAAAACCGTCTCTCGGGTGAGGGAGAAATTCCGATCGAGCTCGACATAAGAAGCATGGATTCCTTCAAACCTGAAACCATAGCCAAGAGTGTTCCGGCTTTAAGCCGGCTTCTTGCAGCCAGAAATCTGCTCAAGGATCTCAAATCGAACCTTCTGGACAACCGTGAATTCAGGAAGCGGTTGGAGGAGATGATCCGAGACCCCCGGTCGGCCGAGAACCTCAGGACCGAACTGAGGGCCATGGTACCCGAACTCGAGGACAAGACTCAGTGAAGAGAGAAAAGTGATCATGGTGAAAACAGAAACCACAATTAAAGGAGATCGCATGACCGGACCGATAACCGTCTCGACAGATATCCGTGAGGATGTGCCGCTGCAGGGACTTGAATACATCTACCAGACCATGAATCTCACCCCGCCCTCTCAGACGATCGCTATTTCGGAATACAAAAATCCCGAAGCTCTCGCGGAAAGCGAAACTAATCAGAGAATAGGCGCAGCGCTGGCCTTTTTTGTAGAAAGCGTCCGTCAGTCTTCTACCGTGATAGACAAAATAGATAAAGTTGTACTGGACGATCAGATTGCTGAAATAGACAGGAGAATTTCGCTGCAGCTGGACGAGATTCTCCACCACACGGAGTTCCAGAGAATGGAAGCAATCTGGCGAAGTCTGAAATTTCTGGTGGACCGGACAGATTTCAAAAAGAACATAAAACTGGACATCCTCGACATTTCCAAAGAGGAACTGGCAGAGGATTTCGAAGATGCACCGGAAATCATCCAGTCGGGACTGTACAAGCATGTCTATATGGATGAGTACGACACCCCGGGAGGAGAACCGTATGCGGCAATGATTTCCAATTTCGAATTTGATTCAGGAGTCCCGGATGTTTCACTTCTACAGGAGATTTCCAAGGTTGCCGCTTCCTGCCACTGCCCCTTCATCGCCGCGGCCACCCCCAGATTCTTCGGAAAAGACACCATACACGATCTGCCGCGGATCGAGGATCTTCATAACTACATGGACCGTTCGGAATTTCTGCGCTGGAACGCCTTCAGAGCCAGCGAAGACAGCCGCTACATCGGGCTGAGCCTTCCCCGCTTTTCTCTCCGGCTGCCCTACGGACCGGAGACCCAGCCTGTGAAGGAATTCATATACCGCGAAAATGTCAACGGTGAGGATCATCACAAGTACCTCTGGGGCAATGCATCCTTCGCCTTCGCATCCAACATGGTCCGCTCCTTTATCGAAAACGGCTGGTGCGTTCAGATCAGAGGCCCGGAATCGGGCGGCAGAGTTGACGATCTTCCCATTCACTTTTTCGATGCAGGAAAAGGAAAAGAGGTCAAAATCCCCACCGAAATCCTCATTCCCGAAACAAGAGAATTCGAATTCGCCCAGGAGGGTTTCATCCCCCTATCCTTCTACAAGAACAGAAACTACGCCTGCTTTTTCTCAGCAAACTCCACACAGAAACCCCAGGATTATGATGACCCGGCAGTTACCGCCACCATGAGGATAAATTCGAGACTGCCCTACATCTTCCTCATCTCCCGCATAGCTCATTACCTGAAGGTGATTCAGCGAGAGAACATCGGATCGACCAAAAGCCGGATGGTACTCCAGGAGGAGCTGACCAACTGGATCAAAAAACTGGTCACGGAAATGAATGATCCCGGACCGGAGCTGATTGCCACTCATCCTCTCAAAGCGGCACAAGTCACTGTTTCTGAAGTTGAGGACAACCCCGGATTCTTCAGAGTAGGTCTCTCGGTAATGCCTCATTTCCAGATAGAGGGAATTGACATCAACCTCTCTCTGGTCTCCCAGATTCCGAAAGCCAAATGATGCAGATTCTGACAACCATCTTAACCTAAAGGAGTATCAGTATGCCGATTCCTGCATATATGTGGATGAAAGATGATTCGGGAAACCTCGTTGAGGGTTCTGTGGATGTGGCCGGAAGAGAAAAGAGTGTGGAGATCTACGAGTTCGAACACGAGGTGAGAATCCCCACGGACCCGGATACAGGTAAACTTACCGGAACCAGGAAACATGAGGCCATACGGTTAGTCAAATCATTCGATGCATCCTCGCCCTATCTGTACAAGGCTGTTTGCGAAGGGCAGACCTTCAAGGAGGTGGAAATCAGGTGGTTTCGAATAGATGACACTGGTACCGAAACGGAGTACTTCAACCACAACCTTCAGGGTGTCAAGATATGCTCCGTCAGACCCATAATGTACAATGTAAAAGATCCCTCCAAGGAGCGTTATGTACATCTGGAAGAAGTGCAGATGCGCTATCAGAAGATCACCTGGACCTATGCGGAAGGTAATCTGCAGGCTTCAGACGCCTGGAAGGACGGTCGCTGAAAATGGAAAGAAAGTGTCCCCGGTCGTAGCATTATGACCGGGGCACCCTTTTTTTCTTAGATTACATCCAAACGCCGTTCCCATAAGAAAATACGTCTTTTTGTACAAATATATGTTTTTTCTTTTGTATTCCCTTTGGTGAACGTATATTTAATACTTTTGCACTGGTTGCACCCTCTTTCGGTAATTGCTAAGAATTCGAAAACAGAGAAACTGAATGAACGTGAACAAAACCATTCAAAAAATGCATTGCCCTTCTGATAAAGCAGAAACGATGTTCTGTACCGAACAGATTCCGTTCGGAGTCTGGAGCTGTGATACCAAAGGTGACATTCAGTACCTCAGCCCCTCCTTTCTGGAACTTCTGGGCATTGATTGGGAAAGTGCTTCACACTGCGGATGGCTAAAGCACATAGAGAAGAAATACGGATACGAGCTTGTTGAAAAGTGGCACCACTGCATCTCTCAGGGCCTTCCCTGGGAAACAGAGTTCACTCTGAGAGACAGGGACGGTAGTGCCCGCACCATCATCAGTAAAGGACTGCCGGTACATGACAGAAACGGCAAGACCATCCGCTGGGACGGAATCAATCTGGACATCACAGATTCCAAACATTCCGACCACGAAATGAAGGATTTAAAATGGCTTCTCACGCATAAACACAAATACAATCTGTCACACTCCGTTCCGTTCCAAACCTATGGCGATCTCTCGGCACTGAACAAAAAGGGTGAAATACTCAAGTCAGTCGGCAAGGAAATGCTCATCGATATAGCCGGCGACTTTCTCGAACTGCTCGATACGTGTGCAGCAGTATTCGAGAGAAACGGCTCATACGCCCTGCGCATCACATGCTCCCCCTGGTGCCGGCTTCTCGATCAAACATCCCGGGAAAACTGCAAGTGCAGCTCGAATGAAACCGCAGTATCCTGTGAGCAGTGGCTGTGTCATCAGTCCTGTTGGAATGTCGCTCAAAAGTGCATCAGCTCAGGGCAGGCAACCGAAGAGGGATGTGCGGGAGGGATCCGACTTTTCTCCATTCCGGTCAGAGCCGGAACCGAAATAATCGGCGCTGTCGTGGTCGGTCTGGGCAATCCGACTTCCAACCCCCAGCAGATAAAGAAAATTGCAGAGAAATACAGGGTTGATTATACAGAACTTCTGGCCATTTCGACCAGTTATTGCCCCAGACCCGCTTTCATTGTAAATTTCAGCAAGAACCGGCTCTTTTTCAGTGCCCGCATGATCGGCACCATTGTAGAACGGAAGAGAGCCGAAGCAGCTTTTCACAAAGCGTATGCGGAAGTGGAACGCAGGGTTGAATCCAGAACCGCAGCTCTGAGCAGATCCTACGAGCTACTCAGAGAGGAAACCCGGGAACGGATGAGAGCGGAACAGGAGCTTTTCCAGAAACACGCGGCTCTGGAATCGGTATATTCCATCGCCACCATAGTTTCCAAAAAGTTCGAGGAACTCCACGACAGAGTCATCGAGGCCATATCCAGTATTCTCCAGATTTCCTTCGTTGCCCTGGGGATAACCAAGGAGGGTGAACTGAGCCGAGTATCTCAGATCTACCGCGGGAAATTGTGCAGCGTGGAAAATATTTCGCCTCTGGACCATCCCTGCGGAATCGTGACAAGAGAGAAAAAACCCTGCCAGTTCTCCGGCGACCTCAACCTGCTCTTTCCCGAACAAATGAACGATTTCGTGGGGATGAAAGCCTTTATGGGCATCCCCATTCTTTCAAACGAAGGAGAGCTTCTCGGAGCTATCTGCGCGATGGATCTGAACAGCAGGGTATTCACCGAATACGAATTCCATCAGGTCGAGATTTTCAGCCGCTACATCGCAAGAGAAATCGAGCAGCGCAAACTCCAAAAACAGCTCAGCGCCAACCAGGAAATGAGAATGCTGGGACTGCTGACCTCAGGGGTGGCCCATGAGGTACGCAACCCGCTCAATGGCATTCTCGCCATAACCGAAGCGCTCAACGCCGATCTGGGAGGAAATCCGGAATACAGCGATTACATAAATCACATCCGCAACCAGGTCAGCAGACTTTCCGACCTGATGCGCGATCTGCTCGACCTTGGAAGACCTGTCGAAAAAACCAACCTTCAGCCCAGCTCCGTGACCGGACTCATCTCCAAAGCGCTTCTTTCCTGGAGCGCCTCCTCCAAGCACAAAAAACGCAGAATCGTGCAGAAATTCTTTCCCGGAGCAGAGAACTGCATCATCTCGGCAGACAGGGTCAAGATGCAGCAGGTCTTCATAAATCTTCTGGAAAACGCCTGCGAACACAGCCCGCAAAACTCTGAAATCACCATCAATGTGGAGGAAAACCAGGACAGCAGTTCTGTGTGGATCAAAATTACAGACTTGGGCGACGGGATCAAAGCGGAGTTTTTGGATC
Source organism: Chitinispirillaceae bacterium (assembly GCA_046538945.1). Classification (GTDB taxonomy): domain Bacteria; phylum Fibrobacterota; class Chitinivibrionia; order Chitinivibrionales; family Chitinispirillaceae; genus JAEZKC01. The sequence goes on from JBKHHW010000071.1 coordinate 12,375, forward strand.
ACCTGTTCGAACCGTTTTTCACCACCCGCAAGGGAGGGACCGGCCTGGGGCTGGGTATTGTGAAGCGGATCATAGAAAGTCACGGAGGAAGGATACGGCTGCACAACAACACACCGCCTCCCGGCTGCACAGCGGAAATCTGCCTTCAGCGGATGAATTCGGGCGTGCTGGTGGATGATGATACCAGTTATATTCAGATTGTCAGTATCTAAATTGGGTAAGGAAGAGGGGGGCAGCCCCGCTGACCTGCAGCGGAAGACCCCGACCTCCTTTAGAAAATGGTAAAACTGACTATTTCCACAGCTCCAGGAGTTCCCGAGGCATCATGCCCTCAATATCCTTGATTTCTCCTTCAGTGACTTTTCTGCGGATAACTCTGAATACCGCCTTGGCCATTACATCTGTTTTCACCTCGCCGTCACCTCTGTAGTTTTCCTTAATGCGGCTGAGAAATTCGTCAAGGTGGCGATCTTTGATAGGGGTTCTGGACGGATCCCATTCATCATAGTAGATACCCCTTACAAGCATGGGCAGCTGAGCTCCCAGATCAGCCGCCTCATCCACAGTCAAACGGTCCCGAAGGGTATGAAGCACTGCCCTGAGGGACATGTATGCTTTTTTCCTGCTGTCGATTCCCAGTTCCTCCATCACTTCCTTAAGCCAGACATCGGCTTTCTGTACCGCTGTGTCGAATGTGTCTAGTCCTGTCATGCTCATATCTTCCACTCCTTTTTTTGCGTGCTCACCGGTCTGAAAGCCGGCAGATACCTCAGAAGGCCACATTCCTCTCTGTGCTTACAGATCCGGCAAAGGCCTTGGCAGTGGCATATTTGTTCCGTTCCTTCCATTCAGGCAGTATCTTTTTCTCTCCTCCAACCGGGCCGCCGATCACCGCGAGTTGATGATTCAGATTGGGTCGGGTAGCGGAGTTTTGCAAAGGAAGACTCTTTTTGAGAACGGCCCCCGCAGCACGGAGAATCTGCTCCCTTGACTCCCTGGTGTTTGGAACAGTGCAGCCGGCCGCACTGAAATGACCTCCCCCCCCGAACTTCTCGGCCAGCGCTGCCACGTCGATCCCCTCTCTGGATCTGAAACTCACCCTCAGAAACGGAGTGTCCTTCTCTCTGAAAAGAACTGCAAGTTTCACTCCATTCATGGCCCTTAGCTTCTCGACCACCGGGTCCCCGTCCGCTTCCCTCGCCCCCACCTTCTGCAGATCCCCGCGGGTCAGAAACGAGTGCACCAGCTGGCCGGACTGGGAGAAACTGCAGCGGGAAAGACATATCCCCCCGAGCAGTTCCGTCTCCCTGCTGCTGACCCAGTACACCGATTCGGCCACCCTTGAGAACTCAACCCCCGTTCTGAGCAGCTCCGCACAGATTTCGAAAGTCTGCGGCCTCAGCCCCGGAAGCCGGAAAGAGTTGGTTTCGACAATGATGGAGGTGAGGATGTTCTGGGCGATTTCCCGGGTGACTGTCACCCCCAGCTCCTCCAGCAGAAAGTACACCAGTTCGCCGGCACAGGAGGCCTCCTCATCCACCATGGAATAGTCCCCGAATGAGGAACGGCTACTGTGATGATCTATCTCCAGAATTCTCCCCGCCCTGCGGAATGCACCGAAAGCAGCTCCCACCATCTCCCTGCTTCCGCAATCCACCGCCACCGCCAGATCAACCCGCCCGCTCAGTGTCCGCACCACCCGGTCCATCCCCGGAAGGTCCCTGTACCGGGATGGTATCTCGTCCTCGCAGAGCATGTGCACTTGCTTGCCCAGACTCTCAAGCCCCAGCCCCAGAGACAGCATCGCCCCCAATGAATCTCCGTCGGGATTCTTGTGTCCCGAAATCACGACCGAATGCGCACTCTCGATGCACCCCCTGATCAACTCCAAATTCTGCACCGCCCAAACCCGGCTGGCAATAGTTATCATAGCTGTCCCTTCGTACCTGGAATAATTGTTTTGCGCAACCCGGAGCCCCCGGCCTCGGTCTCCGCCCAAAAGAGGAGCCGCATGTATAGAGGGATAGCGAGCAATACCAGTGCCACTCCCCGGACACCCGTCCGGCACAGCGTTCCTAAGCGATTAAACAGTACGGTGCCCCCTAAGACACTGATTTGAAAGAAGCTATTATTCCCATATTGGGAAAGTCGTTTTCCCCCTTACAGGAAACTGGCCCGGTTTTTGTACTAACCCGCTTCTGCCCACCAACAAAGGAGCTTTCATGGCTGAACTCACCCGTAACATAACCTTCCCCAATAATCTCAAGGCAATGGTGTCGCTCAACTCTCCCCTCATGCGCTTCCCCGGCAATCCCATCCTCACCCCCGCTCACGTGAACAGAATCTGGACCTCCCCCCCTCTCCAGGTCACCACCGTCCACAACGCCGCCCTCACCCGTATGCACAACACCTACCTCATGCTCTTCCGCTCTCACCTGCGGTGCGGAAAGAGCGTTCTGGGAGTGGCCCGAAGCAGAAACGGCCTGGAAAACTGGGAAATCGCCTACCGCCCCGCCCTCATTCCCGCCACGCCCCGGGACAACTTCGCTCCCGGACTCAAAGCCCAGGATCAGATCGAGATGGAGTCGGGCGGAGTGGAAGATCCCAGAATCACCAAACTGGACGACACCTTCGCCATCACCTACAGCGCCTATCACGCAATAAAGAAAAACAGTGTCAGGGTGTGCCTGGCTACCACCAAGGACTTCAACAGCTTCACCCGCCACGGCCCCATGCTGGGAAAAGAGATGCGCAACGTGGTGATTTTCCCCGAACAGATAAATGGACGCTACGCAGCCCTGTTGCGCCCCAACGATGTGACGGAGGGCGACACGGGAGGCATTTTCACCGAAATACGGCTGGGGACAAGCCCGGACTGGAGAAGCGGAGCATGGGAGATGGAAAAAGAGCCTGTCATGAGAACCGGTGCCGGTCCGAGTGCCTTTTCAGACAAGATCGGCCCCGGGGCTCCACCCATCAAAACAAAAAGAGGATGGATCTCGATCTTTCACGGGGTGAGAAGCACCATGGACGGAAACCCCTACGTTCTGGGAGCGGCTCTTCACAATCTGGAAAACCCGTCAAAGGTACATATGTCAAGCATACCCATTCTCTTCCCGTCAAAGGCTGACTGCAGAACCGAGGAAAACCAATACGTTCACGTTCCCAATGTGGTGTTTACCTGTGCGGCACTTCGCCAGGAAGACGGAACTGTGCTTGTCTACTACGGGGGGAACGACACGGTCATGAACTGCGCCGCCACTCACGAGGACGTTATTGCGGAATTGTGCATCCGTTACGGGCAGGATCCGAAAAGCGGGGAACTGCTTTACGGACTGGGGTAACTCCGCCTTCTCCTGCTCTGCAGAAGGCTACGGCTCTTTCAGCTTTTC
>JBKHHW010000237.1:0-4175 GCA_046538945.1 Chitinispirillaceae bacterium
TTGTCCGGTCCCTCCGGATTACTCGATCTCAATGTAATACCGTGCAGGGTACTGTCAATGACTACCGGCTCTTCATATACACCATCATCGATAATTTCAATGATTCCGCCTTTTATCGGACTAGTTCTGGCCGCATCCAAAGCCTCGTTGATGGTGTTGAACTGCCCATCCCCACCCGGTTTACTGACTGTCCAATCTGCCGTCTGTGCAAAAGCTGTTTGAACCACAAAAAGTGAAAAAACCAGCACACTCAATCGTTTTGCTAACATATGTGTAGCCGCTCCTTGTTGAAGAGAGTGGTAATTGTTTTCAATATTGATTCAGCCCCGATACCGGGGCAGGAAGCTCTGTTCCCGCATTCCGGCCGCGCTGAAACGCTTAAATCGACACAATTCCGTTCGTGTCACTGAAATACCATCTAATAATATATATTTTTTACCGTACAAAGCAATTAATGTTTAGTTCCCACTCTCAAGAAATGTATTCAGATGTAGTACAGTGTTTCAATCCTCATCAAAACTGTCTACTCATTCTGTACCCTCAAAACAACCCAAGGTTCAACCTTGAACCGATAACTGTACTCAGGACCAGAACAGCTGACACAAACTCAATCTCCCTTCCGTTCCCGGTTGACCATACCCTGATACGCATCCGGAAGCGATCCCTCGGCGCCTATATAGATCATCTGTCCGAATATGTTCCTGAACGCAACCCCGAAGCTTTTCTTTCTCTCATCGTACACCACGGCATACTCGTTTTTTTTGATCACCAGCCACAGGCTCACTACCCGACCGTTCATATCCTCGTACACCCCCGATTCCGGGTCAACAAGACTGGATTCAATATCCTCTTTAAGGTCACCGCATGCTTCAAGTTCATTTTTGATCAGTTCCACAACATTTTCGCTTACCATTTTTATCTTTGTCCTTTCATAATAAACACGACTATTACGGACCAGTCCAAAAGCTTTTCAGAAACGTAAGCAGGAGAGCAGACGTTACTGCGGAAAAATCTCTTTTCCAAACCTAAATCCGGAAGTTATAATATATTAATTCCATAAACAAATCTCTCCCGATTTTGCTAAATTTCAAAAACCAACTCCGGTAAAGCATTATGAGATGCGGTCTGTTCGAAAGCCTGACAGGTCACTTTCTCGATGGAACTCCCGCCGAAAACCTAAGCGGTCAGGAGGCGCTGGTCCGTTCTATCCGCGACAACCTGTTCAGGGTACTGAATACCCGCAGCCATATTTCCCAGCAGAGTAGAAGTCCCGCTCTTATAGATATGCAGCACAACCTGCCCTGTAACTCCGCGGAAGCTCAGAGAGTCATAACCCGTCTCGTTTCAGATTTTGAACCTCGGCTTAAGAACGTAGCCGTAACCTTTATTCCTTCCGGAATCAATAACTCCGCTTTTCTAATATCAGGAGAGAACCGGCAAAGCGGCACGCTACGTTTCAAGGTTACCTTCGAACCTTCAGAAATGGTTATCCTAAAGCCCATCAAGGATGATACCCCATGACAGACCAATACTATGAGAACGAACTGAGATATCTTCACGAGGAAGGGAAACGCTTCGCAAAGAAGCATCCTGAGCGGGCCAGATTTCTGAATATCGGCTCATTGAAGGACAGAGACCCCTATGTGGAACGACTTTTCGAGGGCTTTGCCTTTCTCTGTGCCCGAATAAACAAAAGGCTGGATGATTCCTTTCCCGAACTTTCCACACAACTGGTCAATTGTCTCTGGCCCCAGTTTCTCCAGCAGATTCCCTCACTGTGCATCATGCAGTTCAGACCCCGCGGCGGAATGCTCCAGAAAACGCATCTCATCAAGAAAGGAACAGAAATTCTGTCGGATGTGAATGACAAGCGGCCTGTCGTCTGCCGCTTCATGACCACCCAGGATGTTCATGTAAACCCGATCACCCTGTCGTCGGTCAGAGCTGATCAGGACGCCTGCGGCAAGGGCAGATTGACCCTTGATTTCAGAACAGACCCGGCTGTCATGACCGATTTTCTACACCTGTTCCCCATCCGCATCTATCTTCACGGCAGCCTCACCAGCTCCATACAGCTGCGAGAGCTTCTGATGGAGCATGTGGCGGAAGCCCGGCTGACAGCACAAGGAACAGACGAAGCGCTAGACCCGAACACGTTTATCAGACAAGCAAATCTTTCAGAGCAGGAAAGTCTATTACCTCCAGTTAACAGTACATCACACCATTTCAGTCTTCTGCGGGACCTTTTCGCCTATCCTGAAAAATTTCTGTTTGTCGATCTTTTCGGATCGGACAACACGGATCTGACACGCAGTCTGCCGCAGAACTTTTCCATTCACATGCGTTTCGATTCTCCGATCAAGACTGCCTCAGAAATATCAAAGGAAAATTTCAAACTCCACTGCTCTCCTGCGGTCAACCTATTTTGCAAAGACACAGAACCTATTGTCAATAACGGCAGCAGAAGCGAACACCTGGTGATACCCGATTCCCGTGATACTTCACATTACTCGATTTTCGACCTGATCAGCGTGACCGGAACAGATTGCAAAAGCGGCAAAAGGCATGATTACAGGCGCTACAATGAATTCACATCCTGCCCCCAATCCTCACAACGCTACTTCACCACCCGGCAATCAGATGATGCCGGCGGGGAGAGAAAAGTTTATCTCGCACTGAAAGGCAACCAGACCAGAAACGGCAGAATCATTGAAGAGAACCTGCACATTGAAGCCTGGCAGACAAATGGTTTTACACCCCGGAACAGAATCGGTGAAGACGAAATCACCCTTCCGGCAAAAGGGTTTCCTGACTTTATCACTTTCAGCAACATAACCCGTCCGACCTCACCTGTGACTCTGAACCAAAGCGGGCATTCCCAGTGGATTTTCATTTCACATCTGAACTCTACACTGTCGAACCTGAGAACTGCCGAACACCTTAAAAGATTTCTGAACAACTTCAATATTGCTCAAGACACGTCGGTAAAAACGAAAATCGATTCCGTCGAACGGGTGAAGCTGCAGGGATCGGAGCGCGCGTTAGGCGGTGCGGTTATAAGGGGCCTGGAGATGCGGATCGGTATAAAAGAAAGCGGTTTTCAGAACCGGGGGGAGATTCACCTTTTCGGCACTGTTCTGGGCGAAAGTCTGGCCGGCATGGTTTCGATAAACTCTTTTCTGCGGCTGACCATGGAACTGATTCCCTCCGAGCAGCTATTTACATGGGATTGGCGTGAAGGCACTCGATGGACAATATAGAAAAAATGGGGAACAGGTTTCACGCCTTTGATATTCTTCAGGCCCTTGCTGTTCTGGAAGAACTGCGCAACAACTGTTTTCCGGGCAGAAAAATAAATTTCACCGCTGATTTTTCTCTTTGCTTTCCCCAGAACGATATGGGCTACGTTTCGGCAGACGAAAATGAGATCACGGTCAGATTACCCTTTCCGGGACTGACCGGCGCATCATCCCCTTTACCCATGTACTTTTCGGATTACATTGCCCGCGGAAAGGAGGGATCTGACAGTCTGGCCGACTTTCTCCAGATTTTCCATAACAGAATCTGCAGTCTTTACCACAGAGCAATGGTGAAATATCTTCCATCCCTTGAAACCTCAAACGCCTTCACAATGGTTCTCTCGTTTCTTGGCTTTTCGGACGGTTCGGGAAGCGGTTCACTTGAACAGAAGCTTACTTCCCTCTGCTCGTTTTTCACATGCAGGATACGCAGTGCAAAGAATCTCCAAAAGCTTCTCTGCCTTTACTTCGGAATTGCTCCCTTTTCGGTTCAGGAAAACATCCCGAGGTGGGCTCATGTGGAAAACAGAAACACACTTGGAAACGGCTCAAGCCTCGGAGGTGACGACATTCTTGGAGAAGCAGTGTATGACCGGAGCGGGAAATTCAGGATTACACTTGGCCCCGTCGATTTGCAGACCTACAGATCTTTCATGCCCGGGGAATCAAATTTTAATGCTCTCAAAGCCCTCGTGGCACTTTTTGCAGACACCCCCCTCTACTATGAACTGGAAGTGAGATGCATGCACAAGGAACTCATACCAGCGGCTCTGGGAAAGGGTGGTGGCAGGCTTAACCGTGATCTGGCTTTAGGGAAAGAGGGGAAAGGGTGTGGAATTCACGCGTTGAGATTCGAACTGGATACCCTATACGAAT
>JBKHHW010000238.1:0-4174 GCA_046538945.1 Chitinispirillaceae bacterium
TGACTTTGCCGAATGCTTATAGTTCTGCCTATCACCGTTCCTGACTGTTCCACCTGACCGTCTTCTGCTTTGAGAATCGTTCCGGTAATATAATCTGAAAACGCTTAGTTTGACCCGCGGATCGGATAGCTGGTGCTGTACCTGTATTCCTCTGAATACGCTTTAAACTATTTACAGTTGAACTTTCCTGACTCCGGAAACCACATTATGAGTATACAGTGCATCCGCTATCCTTAATACTGGAGGGTTACATGAGGTGTTTAGCTGCAAAGTTTACTGGTATTATTACCATCTTTGTCTTGTCTGCCTATGCCTGGGTCGATGTCGGGGAAATAAAGGGACCGGTCTGTGTTATAAGTGACACCTCTCAGGATATCACCGCCACACTTTCCCCCCGTAAGTCCACCTATAACGTTCTGGTTACGGATGGTCTTGCACATGTATCCCTAAAACAGATGTTCGTGAATGACTTCGGGGATATCGACGATATCGCCTATATCTTCCCTCTTCCCCACGAGGCCAGCGTTCATGCCATGGAAATGAAATACCGGGACAGTCTGTATGTGGCTGAAATTTACGAAAAACAGAAAGCGCAGGAAATCTATGACTCCATAGTCAATGAAGGCGGGAACGCCGCACTTCTGCTTCAGGAACGGCCTAATGTTTTCGTGCAGCACCTGGCCAATATCGGATTCAACGACACGGCATACATCAAAATCAAACTTACCGTTCCACTGAAATACAATAACGGAGAATATGAATTGTCTATTCCCACCATGGTGGCTCAGCGTTTTCAGAGCGAGGGCGCCTCGCCTGTGGGCTCCAGCGGATTGTGGAATCCTCCGCCAGATCGGGATGGCCAGGGCCTCGAGATAAACGTCCTGCTGCAGACCGGATTCTCCATAAACGGTCTCGAGTCGCCCACTCATCCCATCGAAGAAGCGCAGGTCCACACTGTTAAGGATCTGTTGGTTGAGAATGAGGTTATCGAAGCTGAGGCGGAGCCGGAGCTGCCGTTCTGTACCGGTATGCTTCTCAGTCCCGTAAACACCTATCCCAATTCCGACTTTGTCCTTCGTTTCAGTCGCGAGAAGGCTTCGAGGGACTTTTCCGTAGCGACCTATTATGATGTTTCAGAATCTAAGGGTTACTATTTTTGTACAATTTTTCCTGATACAGCGTTGCTTTCCAGTTCAGAGAGAGCCGATTTGGATATTGTTCTGCTGATTGATATCTCCGGTTCGCAGGGCGGGTGGCCTATCGAAAAGGAAAAAGAGATTGCATCCATGATTGTCAATAAGCTTAGGGCTACCGATCAGTTGACGGTTCTGTCGTTTAGCAATTCGGTGCAGTGGTGTTTTGGGGAAGGAGAATCGGTTCCGGCTACAAATGAAAATGTAGAGGCTGCCAATGCTTTCATCAGTGGTTTGCAAGCTGGTGGAGGGACTCAGCTGCTTGATGGAGTCAGGGCCGCCCTATCCACTCAGAATACAACCGATAAAGAACGGTACTTCATTTTTCTTACAGACGGCTTCATAACAAACGAAACTGCTATTCTGGACGAGATAAATAACCACCCTACTCATCCCACAGTGTTCACTTTCGGTGCCGGTAACAATCTTAACCGCTATTTTCTCGAGGAGTCAGCCAGGGTCGGGAACGGTTTTGCCTCGGAAGTGACAGAGAATGAATCGGTGGAAAGTTTTGTAAATGATGCCTGGAACAAAATCGAATCACCGCAGCTGTCGAATCTGGAGATCAGTTTCAGCGGTAACAACCCAGAAGACTTGCTCATGCCCCTGGGCAACCGACTCTACACAGGATGCCCTGTGGTGGCTTATGGTACCTATACTGGGGGCGGTCAGAAAACAGTTACCGTTTCCGGCAATATGGATGGCGAACCGGTTTCTTTCTCCAAGGATATCACCTTTGCTTCTCTTCTGAATTTCAATCCCATGATCCCTCAGATGTGGGCCAGGCAGAAAATTCGGCAGCTGCAAATCGAGGAGGGGGCGACCGAAAGCAACAAGGAACAGATTATCGACCTGTCATTGAATTATCAGGTTCTGAGTGAGTACACCGCATTCCTGGCAACCGACCCGCAAAAGGAGTATGAATTTATTGCCAACCCGTCACGCTCTGACGCAATTTCGATAGGAATGCCGCTTGAGGTGCGAAGGACGGAACCTTTGTTCGGCGGGGCTATGAACATTCGCATCCGCGCTGGTCTTCTGACTGTGGAAGCCCGGAAGGGAGATTTTATCCGCGAAATCATGATCTACGATCTTCAGGGACGCTGTGTTTTCCGCATGAACAATGCTCCTTCGGATCTGGAGCGTTTTGTCTGGGACGGCCGCGTTCTAGGCGGGGGAAGACTGCCCGGAGGAAAGTACGTTATGAAAATACGCACAGTGCATGCGGTCAAGACGCATCTGATTTCCTGGCATTAATGGTGAATTTCATGCGCCGGTGGCCCCGAGTGGCTGCCGGCCTTTTTTCTGCCTCAAATCCATTAATATTACACGAAATCTTCTCTCAACCTATTTACAATTAATCCCCCTATCTATTATGATTATAGTTCGGTTGCATGGTAGTATGCTGGTTCAGTCCCGTAGTCAAACTGTCCGTGACTGTTTTTTTCCCTTCTCATCTATAATGTTTCTCTCTAAAGTGTATGCTTTTTGCTCTCCCAGTAGCTGGGTCTGGAGAATCGGGGAGACGCTAGTCGGAGAGGTAGCTGCATGACCGGGGAAGTGTTTTTAGTTGGCGGCATACTGCTGGCTCTCTGTACGGCTGTTCAGTCGATTGTTTCAGTCATTCTCATCAGACTGCTTGTAAAATATGACCGCAAAGGATTTTTCAGAAAAAGTCTGATTCATTCAGCGGTTATAGTCGAATCGGCGGCGGGTATACTTGTTCTGTCGTTTCTCCTCCAGGCCACATTCTGGGCTGCCGCTTATGTATGGCTAGGTGAATTTTCCGATTTCGGTACTTCCCTTTACTTTTCCGTAGTGAGCTATGCTACGCTTGGTTACGGCGATATCGTGCTGACTGACAGATGGCGCTTGCTCGGGGCGCTTGAGAGTCTCAACGGTCTAATAATGGGAGGCTTTTCAGCTTCCCTGTTTTTCACCATCGCTTCAAAAATCCTTTCCGGCAGACGGAAAAACGGGACAGAACGGGAAGGGTAAGGTCAGATTCTCACCGGGAACTGTGGGCCGCTGGATTCCCCGGGTGCATGTTCCAATCGCCTCTTGTGCTGTTTGAAGCTTTTCTGGCGGGCTTCACTGCGCAGCTGCATATCCTTCACATTGTGGACCTGTTTCCACACTTTCTTTTCATCGAGATCGAACAGTTCATGGACCAGTTTCAGGTAGTATGCTGCAGCTTTCGAGAAAAGATGGTGAATGAAAAGTGTAGTTCTCTCCTTTATGCATTTGTCGAAAACCGGGTCGTACGGAATCATGGTCCGGGTCACCTTGCGTGAGTATTTGGTGATCAGCTCCGCCAGGTATTCGTTCTGCCGGTGAGTGTTTTTGTAGCCGTTAGGGATTATTCTGGTTATGGGGCACTCATCTCTGAACTTGGAGGAAACGGCCCGGTGCAGCTCCCCGATCCCGTTTACGGCGAAAAACGACAGTTCCGTGGGCACGAAAACCTCGTCTGCTGCGTGGGCCGCCACTTCCTGAAGCACGTCGATGCCGGGTGAGTTGTCTATTATTATGTAATCGTAGAATTTGTGAAGTGAGCAGTATTTGATCACTTTCTGCAGAATGAGAGGATCTTTGATATCATTTATGGACAGTTCGGCGGGGGAGGTGACGATATGGAAATTGCGCAGGTCTGTTTCCTGTATGGCATCCATGAGTTTTTTACCGGCGATGCCTACAGAGGAGCGGTAGACGTCTTGAATGTTGGGGCTGTGCCGCTTTTTGCTCAGCAGGAGTGAGAGGTTGTGCTGGCTGTCGTTATCAATCGCTAATACACGGAAACCGGCAATGGCCAGCGCCTGCGAGACGCAGATAGTGAAGGTGGTTTTGCCCACTCCGCCCTTGTAGTTCAGTACCGCAATGGTTTTCATGAAAATAGCCGTTATCCGTTGTCTGTTATCCGTTGTTTGTTGTTTGTTGTTTGTTGTTTGTTGTTTGTTGTTTGTTGTTTGTTGTTTGTTGTT
>JBKHHW010000239.1:0-4132 GCA_046538945.1 Chitinispirillaceae bacterium
ATTTTTCAGCTTAGCGCAGGAAATCACTTCTTCTGCTGATCGGCATAGAAATCAGGATAGTACTGCCTGATACAGTTGGGGCAGAGCGTGTGGGTGAAGTCCGCCTGGGTGCGCTTGCTGATATACAACTCGATGTGATCCCAGTACCCCTTATCATCCCGTATCCTCTTGCAGCCGGCGCAGATGGGCAGAAGTCCCCTCAGCGTCTCCACTTCATCCAGAGCCCGCCTGAGTTCCTTTATAAGCTCAAGCCGGTCCTCTTCCGCGGTCTTCTGCTCCGTGATATCCTGAGTGGCGATTATGGCCCCCTGGGGGATAGGTGCAATGGAAACGGAGAGGTATTTGGTTGCGTACTTCATTTCCGAAAAATTCCTCGGGGTTCCTTTTTCGATGCATTCCATGAGCACCTGGCGCATATCGATTTGGTGATGAGCGGCGTAATCCAGATACATCCGGTCACCGATCTGGGGAAGACGGTCGCCTGAATTCTGTTTGGCCTTGTTGGACTTGACCACTCTCCCGTCTCTGTCCACCACCACGATAAACACTGGAGCATACTGGAAAAGGGAAAAATTGAAGGCTTCTTTTTCAATGATGGAGGTGAGGCGGTCTCTGTGCTTTTTTTCGAGACATTCGAATTCGCTCACCTTCTTTTTGAGAAGGGCATTTTCCTCTTCCGCACGTCTGAGGCGTTCCTCTGGCGGGAGCTCTAAAGAAGAAGCGGTCATTGCAGACTCCGATTGTGATTCTCTATATAATACCTATATAAAGATTTTCACGCAAGGGATTTTCTCAGAAGGGAACCGGCATGAAAACAGGTGGAATTAAAGAGCTGTTTTTAATATCCTGATACGACGTACGAATTATACTTTCAAAAACCCAAAGGTAGTTGCAAATGTGTACTCGGACAATGTATCTTATTCATTTGCTCTCAGGGGCTCGACACCTTACTGTTGGACCCTTTTTTTCTGGATATCTCACGTGACTGATCAGAACTTGTACCGGATATTGTTAGTCGATGATGAACCTGGGATACGGAAAATCCTGCGGCTCTTTCTGGAGCTGGAGGGTTTTGAAGTGTTTGAGGCTATTACTGCCAATCAGGCCCAGTCGATAATAAAAAAAGAAAAACCACATCTGGTTATTCTTGATGTCATTCTCTGCGGGCAGACCGGTTTTGAAGTATGTGAGTGGGTTAAAAATAATCCGGAAACCAGTGACGTAATTGTATTCCTTTTCACTGCCCTGAATCAGGAACATGATTTCAGGGAAGGAAAACGGGTGGGTTGCGACGAGTACCTGACCAAGCCGCAGAATCCTAAAGACATTGTGCAGAAGGTAAGCGAGTATCTCAAAGCAAAGGCAAAGTCCTGACCATAATTCCAAATATCATACAAGCGCATTTCACGCGTGACATTCCCAACGGGAACGTATCAGAAAGGGTGTTTGCAGCATCATGAAGAAAAACTATGCGTTACGTATTGGCATCTTGACAGCCGTCCTGGCGGTGGCTGTCTACTTACTTGTCCCCTCGTTTCAGTTCTATTCCAAACCGGTTGAGGTGAGGGAACAGTTCGGAAAAGAGCAGCCGAAGCTGCTGAAGAAGATCTTGAATCTCGGTCTTGACCTGCAGGGCGGAATGCGCCTGGTGCTCGAGATCGACAGGTCCAAACTGAAAGCCGATGAGAGCGAGGATGTACTGGACAGAGCCTATGCCATCATCGAGAACCGGGTCAATCAGCTCGGTGTGACGGAACCCGTTCTCCAGAAGCAGGGTGATAACAGGATCATTGTCGAGCTCCCTGGCATCAAGGATTCCAAACAGGCCAAGGAGATCATCGGGAAAACCGCACAGCTCGAGTTCAAGCTTCTGCGCCCCAACAACGAGCTGAACCTGGCACTTTCGGTGATCCAGAAAACCGTGACCGGCGAAGAGGATACGGTAGAGCAGGACACCGCATCATCAACCGACCAGAACGAAGACGCTCAGAAGAAGGCTGAGGAGCTGTTCGGCGGAAGTGAGGATGACGATTCAGCGGCTGAAGAAGGGGAAAGTGAAGCGAAAGAGGAATCGTCCAAGGTACAGTTTTCTTCCATGATAGAGGCTTTGGGCGAGATGCGGGTCGTGCAGGCTGAAAACGTGGACAAGGTGAAGGAGATCCTGAACCGGGACGATGTGCAGAAGGCGCTTGACCGTTCGGGCATGGGCAGAAATCAATTCCTGTGGAGTGATGAAACCTTTACTGCCTCCAACAACAAATCCTACAAGTATCTCTATTATGTAGAGCGGAATCCCGAAATGAAGGGTGACGTGATCGAGAATGCTTCCGCCACCATCGATCAGAGCGGAATGAATGCGGGAAAAGCCAAAGTGGATATAGAAATGAATTCCAGAGGCTCCCGCACCTTCAGAAGAATCACCGGGCACAATATAAACAAGCAGCTTGCCATTGTGCTTGACAACACCGTCTACTCAGCCCCCACCATCCAAACCCAGATTTCGGGCGGTAGAGCGGAAATCACCGGGGATTTCACCATGGAGGAAGCCAAGGGTCTGGCCATTATCCTTCGGGCTGGTGCACTTCCCGCGCCGGTCAGTATCGAAGAGGAGCGTACTGTCGGACCGTCGCTTGGCCGGGAATCTATCGAAAAGGGAATGATAGCAGCAGTGGTCGGGTTGGCACTGGTAGTTCTTTTCATACTTGTCTACTACAAGATGAGCGGTGTTGTAGCGATTATAGCTCTGATTGTTAACCTTGTACTGGTTCTGGCGGTAATGGCCGCTATCAACGCAACGCTGACCCTTCCGGGTATTGCGGGTTTAATACTGCTGATAGGTATGGCGGTGGATGCAAACGTGATCATTTTCGAGCGTATCAGAGAGGAGATTGCCCTGGGCAAAACAGTCCGCAGTGCCATAAACTCCGGGTACTCCAATGCGAAACTGACTATTCTCGATGCAAACATTACGACCCTTATCACTGCGTTCATACTACTGTGGCAAGGAACCGGTCCTATACGCGGTTTTGCCGTCACACTGATATTCGGTATCATGGCATCCCTTTTCACAGCCCTGTATGTGTCAAGAATTTTGATGGATTTGATTTTCCAGAAGAAAGCCAAGCTCAGCATCTAACTTTTATCACGAGGAAAGCAGGATATGCATTTTTTCAACAATACCAAATGGAACATTCTGGGTTACAGAAAATTCGCTATCGGACTGTCGCTGGCTATGATTCTGGCCACAGCGGTATCGATAATCGCCCACCGTGGTCTCAACCTCTCGATCGATTTCGCCGGGGGGACTACTATTCTGATGAAATTCGACAAGCCGGTTCTGGATGATTTACCCAAGGTCAGAGAGGCAGTTGAAGCTCTGGGGTACGGACAGCCTGAAATAAAAACCATCGGGTCCGCTGAAAACAGAGAAATCCAGATCACCGTACGTTCACAGGCGGCGACAGCGGATTTGACCCAGAAAGTCAGAAACACACTCGCTACGACTCTGAGCGGAAATGAGTTTCAGGTACTGAATACAGAACAGGTCGGCCCGAAAATCGGAGGAGAGCTGAAGCGCGATGCCATAATCGCAACCATTCTGGCTCTGATTGCCATCCTGTTTTACGTAGGGATCCGCTTCCATCTGCCTTTCGGCGTGGCCGCCGTGGTACCGCTGTTTCACGATGTGCTTATCACCCTGGGAATATTCTCTTTGCTTAATCTGGAGATTTCACTCCCCTTTCTGGCAGCTATTTTGACAGTCGTGGGATACTCTCTTAATGACACAATCGTCATCTTCGATCGTATACGCGAAAACCTGAAAGGCGGTCTGAAAGGAAGGAGCTTTGTGGATGTGATCAACGGCAGCATCAATCAGACTATATCCCGTACTATCATCACCTCCCTGACCACTCTTTTTGTGGTGGCTACTCTATACATCCTGGGCAGCAACTCGATAAAGGATTTTGCCCTCGCCCTTCTGGTCGGTGTGATCGTGGGTACTTATTCCAGTCTCTTTGTGGCTAGCCCCGTTCTGATATGGTGGCACAACAAGTGGACAATCACGAAGTGATTCAGTAGAGATCATACGTTTTTTCAATGAGGCTTCCCGAAAGGGTGGCCTCTTTTTTTT
>JBKHHW010000072.1:0-15511 GCA_046538945.1 Chitinispirillaceae bacterium
TCTCTCTTCCGAATATGGAGGATACAACCTGCTTCAGTTTTTTTCATATCAGTCGGATAGTTGCGGCTTGGTAGTACCACCACAAACTTTCATAGGTCACTTTAGATAGTAAAGGCGCCTTATTCTAAAACAAATAAAGCGCCACATCCTTTATTCAAACTAAAATACTCTTCAGCAGCCGCATTCCTCTTTCTGAAGACGGCAAAAACTGTATACAGCCGCCGCTACTACCGCGATAAATGCTACAACTGCTGTAATCTTAAGGATTTTGGACATAAGAGCTCCTAAATACTGATCGGGTGAACGTGTCTTTCGACCTTTGATTATCAAAATAAACAGAAACAATCGGCTGCGCAACATCCAGAAATGCAGCTGGCCCGCGCAAAACTGGTCCGGCTTGGTCTCCCTGCCCGGTTACCTCCGGGGTGAATTGTTGAATCAGCATTAATTCACCTCCGGGGAACAGAACCAAAGACGCCCCTATCATTATCTAAATCATATCCTTACGGTCTGCGCAGTACGATGCTCTCCCGCAAAAATCGCAGTATTGCCCCATCCACACCCGGTCGAACTGTTCCATGATCTTCTTCACCAGATCCGGTTCATCGGTGACAAAGCCGTTCTCGAAATTGCGTTTCCTCACACTCTTAGCCCCCATGCCCGCCCCGGTCAGATTCGCACTCCCCGTATAAGCTACTTCTCCGTCGATGATAACCGACTTGAAATGCACCCGGGGGCAGAGAAGCCTCTCCAGTCCCTCGATAAGAACCGGATATCTGTCGAAATCGGCTCTGAATGCAGGACCGGGCTCTTTTGCGTGAATCAGCCGCACCGATACCCCATTCTCTATTCTATTCGCGATCACCTCCAGAAAGGGGATCATTTTTCTACCCTTGTGAACATAAAGATCCTTGAGATCAGAAGTGGCCAGCCAGAGAATTCTTTGAGCGGAAGGAACCAGCATTGAGATCACCCGGTCATAAATCTCTCTATCAGTCATGAATTCAATCATTTAGGATCGTCTTTCCGCCACCGATGCCGCTGAAAGTATATTGAATAGTAATATAAATCGTTCTGAACCGATCATACCAGCCTATCATCATCTGAGTAAACACCGTGTATAAACTGCTTGCCCGAGAAGAAAACCACATAGTTGTCAGCAAAGACGAAGGTGTACCCTTCCATAAAGATAAGGAACAGCAGGGACTGGTCTCCAACATCAGAAATGATCTGCATTTAAACGAACTTTATCCTGTCCACCGGCTGGACCGTATGACTTCCGGGCTGCTTCTGTTTGCCCTGGATAAAACAACCGCAGCAGAGCTTTCCTTCCGATTCGCACAAGGTGAGGTGGAAAAAATTTATGTGGCGATAGCCGAAAGCAAACCCCAAAAAAAGCAGGGTACTGTAACCGGGGACATGACCCGAAGCAGAAACGGCACCTGGAAACTTCTCCGAAGCAGAACCAACCCGGCGATCACCAAATTCATAAGCACCTCGATGACTCCAGGTCTACGTGTCTATCTCCTCAAACCGCTCACTGGTAAAACCCACCAGCTACGGGTGGCATTGAAAGCCCTGGGCGTGCCCGTCGCAGGCGATTCTCTGTACTATCCGGCGAATGAAAACCGTTTCGATCGGGGATACCTGCACGCGTACTCGCTGAAATTCGAACTGAAGGGGAAAGAACTCACCTACACGGATATGCCTGCCGATGGAGAACTGTTCAAAACGGAGGAATTCAGAAGTGCGTTTGAAAGGATACGACTGAAAGCAGAAAACTTTTAAAGATTCAGGCTGCTGTTATGAAATTAAAGTGCCTGAAGGCTACTCTCCCTGGCCTCTCCTGTAGCTCTTTATCTGCTCAAGATACCGGCTGCGCATACGCAGCAGCTCCTCATCATACCGGCCGTCCCTGAAATCGGGAAACGACCACTCGAAAGGCTGATACCTGCCGCCTCTGTACCTGCCCGACAGATCCGCATATATACCCTTGTCCAGATAGATCTTCTGTCCCGCTTCCTTTGCCGATGCCAGAAGTACCTTGTTGTGGTCGAGATAACCCGCGTCCAGGTTCACTCTGCGCCTGCCGTCAGACGAAAGTTGGTCTTCTATACGGTTGCACTCAAGTTTCATATCCACTAAATCGACAGGTGATATGAGCTTTTCAAACGACACCAGACGTCTGTAGAGCGGCTTCCCCATTTCCGGTTCGTAGTAATCGGTCACATCGAACTCGTGATCGCTGCCATTCACATCGAAACCGCCCCACTTTTCTTCAAGCAGGCGAAGTCCCTCATTCAGAAACTTCTCTTCTCTGAACAGCACTGCGACAAAATACTTGACAGGCAGAACAGTCCTGACCTCAGCCATTCTTTATCACTCCCAATGCTCTGCTTATTACAGACTGATCGATTCCGAATGCAGTAGAGATGAGTTCGGCCCTGCACTCCTTTGAAAGTACCGTTCGTTTGGAATCGTTCTGTGAAAAGACCGCCAGCTTATCTCCCTGAAGATACTGCTGATGACCATTGGAACGCCGGGTCAGCACCGGATAGGTCATCATCTCCCAGGCAAACGAGCTCTCCCACGCTTTTGCAAACTGTACCGAATCCACGGGACTGATTTTGTAGGTCAGCCTCAACTTTCTGTTCTTTTTATACACAGTGTAGAGCTCCACCTTTTCTCCGTTCCGCAAAGGCTTGAGTTCGATCTGGTTGGTTCCCGTTTGGACAAGTGAGGGTTCCGTGGGACAAAGAACGGTGGGTTCAAAAAGAAGATATCCCGGGTCCAGCAGAAGCAGCTTACAGTTGTGAAAGATCAACACCCCGCAGTGAGTATCCGGGCCGTAATGGCGGTCGGCCAGCACCGGATGAGCCTCTATACCCAACGCTCCGTAAACCGCGATGATAGCCGCGGTCAGGGAAAAGCAGGTCCCGCCCGTACCCCAGCGGAGGTAATCCCCGATGAGTTCATCCGGAAGACGCATCGCCGAGCTTGGGCTTACTATCGTTTCAGACTTGATGATCTTGGTCAGATTTTCGTAGGGAATACTGGAAAAAGCATCTGCAACGGATCGGATCAGTACTTCCCCGGAAGCCCGGGGTGCTATTACGAACCGTTCGAGAAATCTCTGCAGAAGCAGGGGATCGGTTACCGAAACATAGGGGGAATCGTGAATCATAAAATGACCTCATGAAAACTGAGGTTATATAATAGGTCATGCCTTTAAAAGTATCAAGCTTGCAAGTGCAGGATAAATACGGATGAATGCGGGGAATATTCAGGTGACATTATTCGGTAATGGAGGTATTCTGTTTAAAGCAATGGACGGTCCTTTCCGGACCGTCCATCCCCGCTGTTAGTTTATCTTCACTTCGATGGCTTTTCTGCGAGCCTCCTCCCGTTTGGGCAGCCGCAACTCGAGTACTCCGTTTTTCATGGTTGCTTCTATCTTTTCGGCATTCACCTCATCGGGCAGGACAAAGCTTCTGGAAAAATGGCCGTAAGAGCGCTCAAAGTGACAGTACTTTCCTTTTTCCCTCTTCTTTTCCTCCTTTTTGTGGCCCTCTATTCTGAGGCTGCCTTTCTCGACCGCTACCGTAACATCTTTCTTATCCATTCCGGGCAGATCCGCCCTCAACAGATAATGGTCGTTTTCCTCCAGAATATCCACTTTGGGCCAGCTGTTCATACCGATTTCTCTGTCAACAGCATCGAACAGAGATCCTTCCATCAGTTCATCGAACCAGTTTGTCAGCGTGTTCATCGGGCTGTTGTACCTCACCAGTGCATTCATACTGACCTCCTTTTTTGTGGTTCAACTTATCTTTTTTCACCCCTCATATTATGCAACGGGCATGCCATTTTGTTTACAAAGCCTATAATGCCCGTAAACTCGAAACAGACCATAACCAGTCTTTCATTTTGAAACAATCCGCTGTTTCAGCCTGTTTCAGATTAGTTCATCCTCTCTCCGTTCCTCAAATTTCTCCCGGGAGGTGAACCTGATCTATTTTTATAACATGGAACGCCTTGAAGGAGTCATAACAAACATCACATTCCAGAACGAGGATAACGGGTTCTGTGTTGTTCAGCTGCAGACAAACAACCGCCTGGTCACCTGCGTGGGAACCATTCCCTCTGTGTCCAAAGGCGAATCGGTATGTGTTGAGGGCACATGGGAGAAACACAAAAAATTCGGCCAGCAGTTCACCATCAGCAGCTATGAAATTGTCCGTCCCACCACCATTGAAGGAATCACTCAACTGCTGGGCTCCGGTCTTATCAAAAACGTCGGAGCGGTGCGTTCCAAACAGATAATAGACACATTCGGGCTGGATACCCTTACCATAATGGATGAGGACCCGGACAGATTAGGTGAAGTACCGGGTATAGGAAAGAAGACCCTGGAAAAAATAAAGGACAGCTGGGCCGAGCAGCGTCACCTGAGGGACCTGATGATGTTTCTGCAGAGCTATGGCATTTCTCTGGCCATGGCCACCCGCATATACAAAGCCTACGGAAAGGAAGCGAAACAGAAAATAAGCGAAAACCCCTATTCCCTTATTGAAAAGGTGTGGGGGATCGGTTTCAAAAAGGCCGATACCATAGCCGTCAGGATGGGGTTGGCTTCAGATTCCTACAGGAGAATCCGTGCGGGGCTTACCTTTTCCCTGCAGGAAGCCGCGGGAGACGGGCATACCTTTCTGCCCAAAGAGGAACTGCTTGCCAGATCATCCGAGGTGCTCAATGTGCCTCAGGAACAGATCACATTTTCGCTTGACCACTGCATTCTGGAGAGGATTTTGCGCTGCGAGGAAAACTCTGTCTACCTTCCGACATTCTACAGAGCTGAGAAAAACGTGGCGGCAGACCTGAAAAGCAGAATTGGCGATGTTCGTAGCAGCATTCATCTCACTGCAGAAGAGATAAACAGCTGGCTTACCGAATACCAGAAGCGGAACAACTGGACAGGTGCCCCGGAACAGCTTGAAGCCGTGCGGAATGCCTTCCGGAACAATCTTTTCCTTCTTACCGGCGGACCCGGTACCGGTAAAACCACCGTTCTGCAGGTGATCGTGGCACTATTCAGGTCCATGAGACGAAAAATCGAACTGGCAGCACCCACCGGAAGAGCCGCCCAGCGAATGGGTTCCATTTCCGGTGTTACTGCCCGGACCATTCACCGCCTTCTGGGTTTCAAGCCCGGAGGCCAGGACGGTTTCTCCTTTCTCAAAAACAGGCGTGACCCAATAGATGCGGATGTTATCATTCTTGACGAAGTGTCCATGGTAGATATCCAGCTGATGAAAAATTTTCTCGATGCTGTCAAACCCGACTGTACACTAATACTGGTCGGGGATCAGAACCAGCTCCCTTCTGTCGGAGCAGGAAACGTGCTTTCGGACCTGATATCCTCTGGGGTCATACCTCATGTCCAACTTACAAAGGTATTCCGGCAGGCAGCCCAAAGCCGCATCGTCACAGCCGCCCACGAAATGATAAACGGTACCGTTCCACAGTTCCTGAATGCCAAAGCGGACAACTGCTTTTTTCTCAGCGAAGAAGATCCTCAAAAATGCGTTGACACCATAGTGGACCTGGTATCAAGGAGACTGCCTTCCCGTTACGGATACAACCCCCTGCAGGATATTCAGGTCCTGTCCCCGATGCACAAGGGCACTCTCGGTACAGTCAACCTCAACACGGTTCTTCAGAGTGCGCTCAATCACGACAGATCCGTTTTCAGATTCGGACAGCACACGTTTATACTGGGCGACAGAGTAATGCAGACGAGAAACAATTACGATCTGGGTGTTTACAATGGGGACATAGGAACCATAACAGCCATTACAGAAGAAGCGGTTGCTGTCACTTACGACAAGATGCCGATTTTTTATGAGCAGAAAAATCTGGAAGAAATCGTTCCCGCCTACTGCATCAGCATACATAAAAGCCAGGGATCGGAATTCAGAGCTGTGGTGATTCCCGTTTCCACTCAGCATTTTGTCATGCTGCAGCGAAATCTGATCTATACAGCGCTCACGCGGGCAAAGGAGCTCTGTATACTGATCGGCTCAAAGAAAGCACTCTCCCTTGCCGTCAGAAACGACCGCACGCTCAGGCGGTATTCCAGACTTGGAGAACTTATCGGTTTCAAATCCGCGGAGAGTGCCTGAAATCATGTTTGAATGAAAATAACAGTCAGTGTTGCAGAACCATTCACGTTCTCAACAAAGAAAGAATTGCCTCAAGCTCGTTGCGCACCTCAGAAATCGTATCGCAAACAGGTTCCGCCTTGAAATCAGAATCGTTTCCGGCTGTTGCACTTTTCAGCTCTATTTTCGGAACAGCCGATCCGGAATCCTTCATTTCCTGAAGCTTCTTTTTAGCGCCGGGAATGGTGAACTTTTCATCATAGAGAAGACGCTTGATGCTGCAGACAAGGTCTATATCCTTTTCCCGATATGCCCTGTTGCCTGCACGGTTCTTCTTGGGTCTGAGCTGACTGAACTCGTTTTCCCAGTATCGCAGGACATGAGGTTCAAGACCGGTAAAACGGCACACCTCACTTATAGAGTAGTACATTTTTTTCACCGGGACCATGCTCATTTGTTCACAGCTCTGATCATTGCTGGACATAGTTATGCCTCCCCTGCCTGATTATACGATACTGCTCACCAGAATTCCGGTTTTGTTTCTCTCATCATGAGATCCCGAACGGCTTCCTTGGCGGGTTTGCCTTCGAATAGTAATTTGTAGACTTCCGTGGTGATCGGCATTTCGATATCCAGTTTCCTGGACAATTCGTAAACTGATCTGGCCGTTTCCACACCCTCGGCAACCATGGTCATGTGCTCAAGAGCTTGCTCGAGTGTGTATCCCTGAGCGATAAGTTCACCCATGTGGCGGTTACGACTGTGTCGGCTGATACACGTGGTGATCAGATCTCCGATACCTGCCAAGCCTGAAAAGGTGGATTCCTGAGCACCCATTTTTCTGCCCAGACGCATCATTTCCGCGATCCCTCTGGTGAGAAGAGCCCCTTTAGTGTTATCCCCGAACCCCATTCCATCGGTGATACCCGCAGCCAGGGCAATAACGTTTTTCACGCTTGCGGCCAGTTCCACGCCTCTCATATCGTTGTTGGTGTAGACGCGGAAGGTTTCGGTTGAAAAATTCTCCTGAATGAGCTGAGCAAGTTCTGTGTTTTCCGAAGCGGACACTATGGTGGTAGGCATTTCCCTGGACACCTCTTCGGCATGAGAGGGACCGCTCAGCACCGCCACTCTTGAATTGTCAAGGCCGGGGATTTCATCGACCAGAATGTCTGTCATGAGTTCCAGGGTTCCGCACTCGATTCCCTTGGCAGCCATGATCCATCCCTTGACGCTGTCAAGAACAGACTTGTCAACCTCTTTAACAGCGGATTTCAGAGTGGAGCGCATGGTCTGAGAAGGTACAACACACAACATCAGTTCAGCCGCCTCGAAAGCATCCCTGATACAGTTTGTTACAATAACATCCTGAGGTATGATGATTCCCGGAAGTTTGGAAGGAAGCTCTCTTCTTTTCTGAAGGAATTCGGCCGCTTCAGAATTGAATTCCCACATTCGGATG
Source organism: Chitinispirillaceae bacterium (assembly GCA_046538945.1). Lineage (GTDB taxonomy): Bacteria > Fibrobacterota > Chitinivibrionia > Chitinivibrionales > Chitinispirillaceae > JAEZKC01. The sequence continues at coordinate 7,624 of JBKHHW010000072.1, forward strand.
CGATGCCCTTTCTTGTGAAGCAGCACGGCAAGAGCAATTGCCCAGCTTCCCGCTCCAAGAATGCCAATATTCATTGTACTCCTCCTAGATGTTAATGTCAATGCTGTTCAGAACCGCCAATCTTTTGTTTACGTTTGCGAGAAATAGGCCTGAATTCCAGAACGACAGGACACCCGCAGAAATCGTATTTATCCTGAATTTTGTTTGTCAGATATCGAACATAACCCGGCAGGACCTCCCCGGGATTGGTTACGAAAAAGCGGAACAGGGGAAACGGGGCATTGATCTGCTTTGCACCCAGAAACCGTACCTCTTTTCCGGGAGTCACCGGATGAGGATGCACCTTCACCCATTCAAACACCTGATTTTCAAATTCCGAAGCCCCGATCTTCCTGCCCATCCGCTCCTTCACCTCGAAAACCTGCTGGAGGATCACGTTTATTCTCTGTCCGGTAAGAGCGGAAACCGACACCATGGGAACGGATTTGAGTTCATTGTACTCGTGACGAACCTCACTGACCAGTTTGTCGAAAGTCTTGTGATCCTTCTCAAGAAGATCCCATTTGTTCCAGGCGAGAACCACACCCTTGCGGGTTTCGTACACTTTGCGCAGAATGCGCATATCCTGAACACCTATGCCCTGGCTTACATCCACCATAAGAATACATACATCACAGCGTTCGATACTGTCCAACGCCCGCAGATTGGAATAGTATTCCATGTCTTCCCTGACATGAGATTTCTTGCGCAGTCCCGCGGTGTCGATGAGGGTGATTTTCCCGTCCCCGTACCGCAGCTGAGAATCGATGGAGTCTCTGGTCGTGCCGGGCTGTGAATCCACTATCATCCTGTTCTGCTTAAGAAATTTGTTAACGATTGAGGATTTGCCAGCATTTGGCCTCCCCACGATAGCCACTTTCAGCTCCTGGGCACATTCCTGGACGCCCGAGGGTTTCTCAAAGCTCTTACTGGCCAGACTCAAAGCCTCCTCCAACAGATCTCCGACCCCCTTGCCGTGAAGTGCGGAAACCGGGAAAGGCTTCCCGAGCCCAAGCGAACGGAATGAATCAATTTCGTAAGCTATTTTGGCGGATTCAGCTTTGTTTACCACAAGCAGGGTTTTGGATGCAAAGGAACGGCGAAGCTGCTTGGCTATAAGCAGATCAAGATCCGTTATACCCGTTCCTGCTTCCACCACGAACAGCACCACCATGCTTTCCCGAATGGCAATATCGACCTGATCATGGATAGCTTCCGGAATAGAATCATGAACCGTCGGAATAAGACCTCCGGTATCAACCAGGGTGAAATCGGTTTCATTCCAGCTCGCCCTGTAATAATTCCGGTCTCTTGTCACTCCGGGAAAATCATCGACTACAGCGATGCGTCTGCCCACGATGCGATTGAACAGGCTGCTTTTGCCGACATTCGGACGGCCCACTATTGATATGACAGGAAATTCTGACAATGAAAGTCCCCTTCTTGTATTCAATGTAAGTTACCTTTTTTTTAAGGCACTGTCAATATGTAAGATAGGAATAACTCCTGAAGTAACTGCTTACAGTTCACATCTACCTGTTACATAAAGCCAAAAGGTGTCAACAGAGACAGTGTACCAAACAACCGTACCCTAAACCTTTTTTATAGGCAGCGGTATAAGAAGACCTACCAAAATAAATCTGTCCTTCTCTGTAGGGTATTCACAAAGAAGGACAGTAAGGCAAATCAGGATTCGAAACGTTCAGTTACCGCGACTTAAGCTCCTTGAGTATTTCACTGTTGTTGGGATCAAGTGCTTTGGCCCGATCAAGGTGTGTTTTGTAAGCAGCATTATTCCTCTGTGATTTCGCCACTTTTGCAAGACCCAGTTCAGCCATAGCGTACTTGGAATCAATCTTGAGAGCCTTTTCATAGAATGATTTAGCCAGATCATACCTCTGCTGAAAGTAGTAGATATTGGCCCGTTCATACAATGCAGGAGCATATTTGGAATTTATGTAGCTCACTTTTTTGAACGTCTCCATGGCATCCTGATAATTTCTCATGGCCATTTTGACTCTGCCTGACTGCATGATGGCTTCGACATTATCCGGCTGCTTTGCCAGAACCTCGTTTGTGATCCCCATCGCTTCCGAATGCCTGCCCATCCCGCTGAGAGCGGAAGCGAACTTGAGAAGTATGTCAGGATCCTTTTTGACATCCGTAACCATCTTGAGTTCATTGGCGGCTTCCATAAATCTGCCGTGTTCAAGATACGCCTCTCCAAGAGTCTGACGAATTTTAATATCAACTTTGCCGCCTCTGGAGTTTCTGACGACTTTCTCCAGAAGCTTCATGCCCTCGGCCGAACGGTTGGTCTGTATGTAACCCTGAGCCAGAAGTGTCATGATTTTAGGATCATTCTCCTTGAGAGAATTCGCCATTTCAAGAAACATCATGGCATCTTCCCCCATTTTGCGATGAACGAGCAGATATTCGCCGACTTTTGCAATAGCGTCGGCATTCTCAGTTTCGATTGAGATGAACTTCTGGAACGCATTCAGCATCTGCTTATCATTCTTCAATCCTCCATACACAAGCCCCAGTTCAAACCAGGCCCGGGATACCGAATCCTCAACACTCACGCACCTTTTAAGATAAGAAGCGGCATTCGTGAGATTCTTCTCTTTGCGGGCATAATAGATACCCAGCTTGAGAAAGTTTCTGTAATCCTTGGGATAAGACTTGGTATTGCTCTGGAAAATAGGCACGGCGGCTTTAGGATTCCCATCCTCCACCAGAAGAGCACGTTTGTAAGCGGCTTCCGGATCGTTCACACCCTTCAAACTGAGGTAATTTCCGATCATGTTAGCCGCTTTGGATTTTTCTCCGGATTTCTCATAAGCCAGAGCCAGAGCCTTGTAGGCAATGTCCTTGTCAGGGACAATCGTTCTGGATTTGAGGGCCGCGGCTCTGAACTTCTCCAGTGCATCGATCGCCACTTTCAAGTTCTTGACTTCCGAGGCGGCGATTCCGAGCCTGAAAAAGTATGTGGTGGAATTTTCACCTTTCACCATGGAGAGATACTTCAGAGCCTGATCATATTTCTTTTGCTCGAAAGCATGATTTCCCACCAGAAGAGCGACTTTAGAATCGCTGGAGGATTTGTCCAGAAATCTCTTGTACATCCCAATAGCCTGGGGAACCTTCTTCTGCTTCATGTAGATGTCACCCAGAATCTTGAGCTCGCGGACAGCTTTGGGATTAAGCGCAATTGCCTGCTCGTAAGTAATTGCAGCCTCTTTGAGTTTTCCGCTTTTATACTGACATTCAGCCAGCTCGGAGATATACCGGGGATTACGCGGGTCCAGCTTAGAGGCTTTTTCAAACATCTGGGCGGCCTTTGATATCGCCTTTCCTTTCTTATACAGAGTACCCAGTGCCGCATACATGTCCACATTCGCTTCATTGGCGGCTATCGCCCCAGTCAAAGCAGAGATTTTCTCCTTGTTGTCACCGGACTTCATCACCAGGGCAACATAGTTTTTATAGAAACCCTTGGCTGAAGAATTGGCTTTGACCACTGCACGGTAGGCAGCCAGAGCATCGTCATAATCCTTTCTCTTATACAACAGATCACCCAGCCTGCGGTTAGCTTCCGCATCATTAGGCTTCAAAGCTGCATACTTTTTAAGATAGGTTACTCCCATCTCGTGAGCCCCTGTGCGGCGACACACATCCTCCAGCATTTTGAATACATCAGCGTCCTTGGGAGCAATTTCAGAAAGATCCTTGAGCACCGTCAAAGCCCTGGCATTGTCCTTGGCCCTGTATGCTGCAGTACCGTACATTTTGAGAAAACCAGCCTTCTTGGCTTCCTTTCCCTGAACCTTGGACAGATACTTCACAGCATCCCTGTACGCCTTGGCCTTGAATGCCTGCTCACCAACCATCAAAGCCACTTTGTTATCATTGGGCACCTTTTCGAGATACTTCTTGTACATGCGGATTGCCTGATTACCTTTTTTCTGCTTTCTGTACAGATCACCAAGAATTTTGTACTCTTTTCTGGCTTTGGAATTCATGGCGATGTACTGCTCATAGGTGATAATAGCTTCATTCACCTTGCCGGCAGCTTCCTGACTCTTGGCAAGAGTAGAGAGAAGTGATACGTTCCTGGAATCCGCCTTGACCGCCTGTTCGTAGTACTTAGCAGCTTCCTGGGGCTTTTTCAGCTCCATGTAGATATCTCCCAGACCTACCAGAATATTTCCATCGGCCTCGCCGGCAGCGATCGCTCCCTTCATGGCATTGATCTTCTCCTGAGTCGTACCGCTCTCGCTCACCAGTTCCACAAACCTCTTGTGGAATCCCTTCGCCTTAGAATCTGCAGCAAGCACAGCTTTGTAGGCTTTTAATGCACCCTTTTTATCTTTGGTGGCATAGAGACGATCCGCAAGAGTTCTCTGCATCTTTGCATCACCAGGCTTGAGAGCAACATACTTCCTGAGGTAAGTGACGGCATCATCCTTTGCACTGGTTCTGTCCGATAGAATGAAAAGAACTTTCAAATAGTCGGCATTCTTGGGTTCCTTGGCTGCAAGCTTCTTATGGATATCAATAGCCCTGATATCATCTTTGATTGCAAAACAGGAGTGACCCATTATCTTCAGCAGCTCGGTGCTGTTCGCCTCTTTCCCTTTAACCATTTTGAGATATTTGACAGCTTCAGAATAGTTCTTCTTCTTGTATGCTGTCTCTCCGACCAGTTTCGCTGCGGCATTATTCTCGTGCTTTGTGAGATATTTCTTGTAAGCCGCAACAGCCTGAGCCACTTTTTTCTGCTTCAGATAGAGATCACCAAGAACCTTGAACTCTTCAGTAGCAGAGGGCTTGAGCGCTGTGACCTGCTCAAGAATCACAACAGCCTCACTCACGTTTCCGCTCTTCACATGGCAGTCAGCCATGGAAGCCAGAACCCCGGTGTTCTTGGAATCCATCTTGGAGGCCTTTTCAAGCAGAGGAATCGCTTCCTTGCAGTTATTGGCAGCAATGTACAGCTCTCCGAGCTTGGCGTACATTTTCGCATCAGCTTCATTAGCCGCTATTGCACCCTTGAGAGCACTGACCTGCTCTTTAGTTGAACCGCCCTTGACTACCAGCGCGACGTATTTACCATAGAACCCCTTTATTTTGGGATCAGCCTTGATGGCACCCCGGTATGCAGCAAGGGATCCATCCTTGTCTTTTAAATGGAAAAGTATATCTCCAAGGGCCTTCTGCATTTTGGCATCGGACGGTACCAGAGCGACATATTTTTTCAGATAGGTAGCGCATCCGGCAAGATTCTTCTTTCTGTGCTCGATCTCGAAAAGAAGCTTAAGCGGCTCCGGATCCTTGGGGGAGACGGCTACCAGCTGTTTGAACAGTTCTGCAGCCTTGTTGAAATTCTTGGCATTGTAGCATGCAGTTCCGAAATTCTTGAGATAATCCGGGTTGGAGGCCTCTTTGCCGCTCACCAGACTGTAATACTTGATTGCTTCAGGATAATTCTTCTTTTCATATTCGAAATCACCCACGAAACGGGCCGTCTTGACATCCGTCGGTGTCTTGGCCAAGTATTTCTTGTAGGCAGCGACCGCCGCAGGCATTTTTTTCTGTTTGACATACAGATCCCCGAGCGCTTTCTGCTCCTTTACGCTGTTGGGGTTCATTACAGTGGCCTGCTCGTAGGAGAGTATAGCGTCACTGATTTTACCTGCTTTTTCCTGACAATATGCCAGTGATGAAAGATTGTCGAAATTTTTGGAGTTTTTCTCGAGCGCCTTCTTGTACATTTCTATGGCCTGAGAATAGGCCTTCTGTTTCTGATAGATTTCTGCTGCGGCGGTGAAGATTTCCTCGTTGGCCTCGTTTGCGGAAACAGCCGCTTTAAGAACCGGTAGCAGAACCTTGTCGGTAGTTTTATCTTTCAGCAGAATCGTCGCGTAGTTCTCATACAAACCCTTGATCTTCGGATCAGCCTTAATGGCAGCCCGGTAGGCATCCAAAGCTCCTTTAGTGTCTTTTGCGGCATAAAGATGGTGTCCGAGATCTCTGTGTGCAGCCGCATTATCCGGCTTCAAAGCCAGATAATCCTTAAGATGGGCAACAGCCGCGGAAGTTTTCTTCTGCTTGAGAGCCGTTTCGTACAGACTTTTGTGAATCTCGCTATTTTTCGGCTGCAGCTTGGCGAGTTCCTTGTTGATTTTGTAAGCGGTGTTGAGATCGCCGACTTTGAAGGAGTGCTGTGCAAAACGGATTCTTGATTCCACATTTTTGGGGTCAAGCTCAATTATCTTCTTATCGGCCTCAACCAAACCTTTGATATCATTCAGTTGTTCACTACATTCGGCCAGATCTTTCCAGAGATCGAGATTTTTGCTTTCAGTTTTAAGCAAAACAAGCAACACTCCTCTGGCAGCATTATAATTCTTCTGCTGCATATTGATTTTTGCCAGAATCATCTGAGGTTCTTTCAGACCGGGAGAATGGTGAAGTGCGGATTCTGCAGCATCCATTGCCATGTCAAACTTTTTAAGCTTCCAAGCGGAGTTCATCATCCCCACCGCAGCCTCAGAGGTAGCCTTGAGTGTAAAGCTGCGCTGAAAATTTCTCAAAGCCTCATCATACTTTTTGGCTTTTAGATTATACTGTCCGAGAGTGAGATGAATCTCCGGATTATTGGGATCAAGATTGACAAGTCTGTCATAGGTCACCTTTGCTTTCTGCTTGTTGCCGGCTCTGGTATACAGATCGGCAAGCCTTGCGTAAGCTTCCACATTATCCTTGTCCTTGGCGATCGCTTTCTCCAAATAGGTGATTGCGTCACTGGAATTGTTGAGCCCCTCGCTTACCTGAGCCATGAGAAACAGAATGTCAGAGACCTTCTTTCCCTCACTGTCGGCCTTGTACAACGGGAGAAGAACAGTGTTAGCCTGTTTGTAGTTTTTATTCTGCAGGTGATAACGGCCTGCCTTTTCTCTTGCTGTCAAAGCTTCAGCGGAAGTGGAACTGCCGAATTTTTTAATGGCATCCTCGTACACTTCAACCGCGGCTTTGATATCCTTTTTCCCCTGTTCTAAAGAAACCGCCCAGGCAAAGAAATCATCCCCGGTGAGCGATGACTTTTTGGCTTTTTCATAATTGGCAGCTGCACGGTTAAAATCTTTCTTTTCATAATAGAGCCGGGCCAGCTCCAAAACCGCCTCCATCTTGGGTGAAGTCTTGTCGTTGGCGGCCTTTTCGTAAAACTCTATTGCCTGATCAATCTGCTTTGTCTTTTTGCAGGCATTGGCGATTCTGAATGCCACTTCGCTGTCCGGCCCTTTAGAATAGGCAAGCTTCATCAGCGGAAGAGCTTTTGAATAATTCTTTTCATCGTAATAGAGCTGACCCAGTTCTCTGTTGGCAACAATATTGTTGGGATCAGTCTCGACTACCTTCTCGAGTGCTTTTTTTGCTTCCGCCGGCTTATTCTGAGCAATGCAGGCACGTGCATATTCCCAGCTGGCTTCCCCGGTCATCCGAAGCTCCATCGCTTTCTGGGCCATGGACATGGCGTTATCCGGCTGATTCAGCTTGTTGTAGACCCTGGCCGCCCCCAGATGGGCATCGTAACTTTTGGAATCGGTTCTCATTGCCACCAGATAACAGGCCAGTGCTTTTTCAATGGTGTTGAGGTGCTCGTGAGCAGTACCGATTTTCGACCAGATATCAGCATCTCTGTTGGATGCCGGCACATTTTGATCGGCATGCTCCACAGCTTCTTCATACTTGCCCGCCTTGAACAGACGCTGGAAAGTCTCGTCAGAATAGCCATTGATTACCATTAGACTCATAACAAGAAATAAAACGAGACGATGCCGAA
>JBKHHW010000073.1:0-15450 GCA_046538945.1 Chitinispirillaceae bacterium
CTTTTTCCCAAGCATCTCCTCAAGAGAAACATCGGGATGGTGATACCGCCCTCTCTCTTTAGTCTTTTTGTTTCCCTGAATGCTTGCTTTCGGGCACCAGTGAAAACACGCCATGCAGCATTCGCATTTATGCTGCCACTCGGGTTTCCCGCTCACCATCTTAATATTTCCCACCGGACACACATTCTCGCAAACAGAGCAGCCGTCGCAGTTTTCATCGGTAAAAAAGCTTTTGTCTGATTCGTTTATCTTGCTCATCATTGAACCTGCCGCCGCGGATGCGACCCGACCAAGCAAACCGAGGTTGGTATCGATGCCGTATGTTTCTCTTTTTTTGATCACTTCCGCGATCCGCGGAATACGCCCGGTCTCTTTTTCGTACATGGCCTCCCGCTTCTCCGCTTTGGGCACATCGTACACAGCAGTTGCGTTGCCGGGCATGTTGATGGCGAATCCGGCTTTTAGCGTGTAACCCCGCTTTTTCAGGACGCTTTTCAGTATCCGTCCCGAACTGGTGAGAAGTCCTCCGTAAGAGGAAAGTCCGAAAATGTAGGCGCTGTCCGGCAATTTCACCTTGTTTAGAAAATTCACCACAATATTGGGCAGCCCGAAACAATACACCGGGTAGGCGATCCCGCAAACATCACAATCTGATTGATCGAATTCCATTTCGTACGAAATCCGCACAAGTTCTGTATTACCTAGTTGCCCGGCCAGGTCTTTGGCGATTTTGAGTGTGTTCCCGGTACCTGAAAAGTAGAAAATCTTTGCAGCCATGATATCTCCCTGAAAAAATGTATGGATGAAGTTTGCAGGCTGCTGCTTATTTCTGTTTTCCCGGTAACCCGCACGGTGCGTAACCTGCATCTATGTTGAATATACAAATATACGCACCGGAATGGTTCACTTTTCAGAAGCAAATAGAGCAGGATCGGAATCAATTCTGTACTCTTGTTTCCATATGGCCTGGAGCTGATGTTTGTGGAAAAGAGAATGAGAAATAATATTCACCTGTCCGGTGAATAAAAGTGGCAAAACAGATTTCCCCGGAGGTGATTTTGTGAAGGATCGAAAATTCACCTCCGGGGTGGCTCAAGTGATTGATTTTCCTGGGGGTTCTGTTTCTGAATCAGTATTTGTCACGGAGATATCCGGGGAAGAAATGGTGACGCCACTCTCTGGATTCCCGTTACGGTGAAGAAATCATGGAGAAAAGAAATACAGTTTTACCGTTCGGGCAAATTTTTCCGTTTTCCGGCAGAAAAAGCATCCAGATCTCCCTTTCGGTTACTCCCTCCACCTCCAGCCACGTAATCAATTTAGCAGTTTAACTTGAAATGACCTATTTTTACAGATTCAGCGCACTTTCGCATGTATGCTTACGGACAAAATATGAATACCTACGATCAATTCAAGTCTCTGATGAGAGAAAAGAAGTACCATGAAGCCATCGATCTTGCCGAAAGGGAGGCTTACGGTGGCTCCACCCCCAACGGTTTCTGGCTCAACCAGCAGGCCCTGGCCTTTATCAGGGCCGGCGACTACCCAAGCGCCGTCGAGGTGTGCGACAAGGCGCTCATCCTTCAGCCCGATAATCCCTATTCCCTCATTTTCCGCTCCGATGCTCTTTTAAAACTGAATGATGTGAAAAGGGCGCTTACCGGGTATGAGGAGGCGCTCAGAAATCCCAAAGTTGCCGATCGCGCCCGAAGCGGGGTTCTCCACTGTCTTGTCGAGCTCAGGGAGTGGGAGCGCGTGCTTTCGGATTTGGCTGGGTGGGATGTGCCCGATCAGCAGGTATATTCTTACAGGGTAAAGGCGCTAATGGGTCTGGGGCGCAATGATGAAGCTATGGAAGTGTGCCAGGAGTGGCTCAAAGAGTCTCCGGACAACAAGGTGGCGCTATGGCATCTGGTGGAGCTGGAAGTGGCACGTGACGGTCTGGAACCGGTGCGCTTGAAATATGAAAGAATGGCCAAAATACCCTCCCGTCCGCCGGTTTATGGTGAAATCCACGCATCTCTGTGCAAGAGGGCGGGCAAGATGGACAAGGCTCTGGGGCAGTATGATAAACTGCAGGTCAAAACAGCTGACCCATCTATCGTGCGCCGCAAGGCTTTTGCTCTGGCCAAGTCAGGGCATGAGCTTGAGGCCATACCGATGCTTGAGGAGATGCTCAGGGCGCAGCCCGATGATTTCTATCTTCATTCTTCCTACCAGGGGGCGTGCCGCCGCTCGAAAAATCTGGAACGGGCGTGGCGTTTTTACCATGAACTCCACGCTATGCATCCGGACAACAAGTCACTTTTCGGCAGAATCCGCAAGGTGAAGAAGGATATGGAAAAATTTGCGGAGAAAAAGGATGACGGTGAAGCATGATAGAAAACTGTCGCATTGGTGATCTGATTGAAGTGCCCGCGGTGCAGACCGTGGTGCGCCTTGAGAGCGGGAAAGAAAGTTCGGGCGAGATTGTCGGATCGTTTGTATTTACATCCGATGTGGATTCCCATATTCACGTGTTCACCCGATCGCTTCTCAAGGGTACCGGGCAGGGTTATTTTCTTCAGGGTGATTTCGGTTCCGGTAAGAGCCACTTTCTGGCGGCGCTTTCCGCATGGCTTGGCGGCGATGTGCAGAGTGATCTCTTTACCGAACGGCACGAGGGGCTCAGGAAAATCAGAGAAAATGGAAAAAACTTTCTTCCTGTTCCGGTATCACTCGTTAATTACAGGGGCAACACACCTCTGGAAACTATTCTGGTGGAAGCCTGTGAAAAAGAGCTCAACCGCAGAGGTGTAGAGGCATCTCTCTCCCTGAAAAGCAGGTTTCTTGATCACCTCAAAACACTGCTCAGGGATGAAACCCTCGCTTTGCAGTTCTGCCGGAAGGTAGAAATAAAGAAATCTGATATAGACAGCTGGGTGGATTCTAATCCTCAGGACGCCTATACAGCCGGTCAGCTTTTTTTAAAGAACAACGGACTTGATTCCTTTCAGATTCTTGATAACGAGCGCAGCACTGTGTTTGAATCGGCTCTGGATACCGCAACCAAGGCCGGTTTTTCCGGAATTGTGCTTCTTATCGACGAGCTTTCGGAGTTCTTCCGCTCAAAACCGGACAGCCCGTCGCTCAACGAGGATGCCCGCACGCTGCAGCTTCTGGGGGAGATCGGCAGAAGTAAACCGCTGTGGATTATCGCCGCGGTTCAGGAAAGCGTCGAACGCACGGGGGATATCGCTCAGGCAACATTCCGCAAAATAAAGGACCGGTTTCCTCACAAACTCCATCTTTCAACTCTTCACATAAGGGATCTTATCTCCAGGCGCCTGGTGAGAATGAAACCTGATGGTGAAAAGAAAGTGGTCTCCGTTTTCGAGGAGTACTGCAGGCATTTTCCCGGTTTCAAAGCCAACTCGGCGTTTTTCAGAAGCATATACCCGGTCCACCCTCTCACCCTTTCTCTCCTGGAGGGGCTGGGAGATCTGTTTTCACAGCACCGGGGTATTGTGGATTTTGTCCATTCCCGTATCGCAGGTGACCCGGCGCGGGGTATAGAAAGCATGCTTGACCGTCCCTGCACGGAGCTGCTTTCCCCGGATGCGATTTACGAGCATTTCTCTTCAAGAATCGCCGAGTATTCCTCTTTCTATATCTATCCTTCACAGATAATCCCTCATCTGGATGAACTGATATCCGACCTTCTGGATGATGATGAGGACAGGGTTTTGGCCCGGAGGCTTGTGCGGATACTGGTGCTCTACGCCGTCCACCCCACGGCCTCTCAGCCCAGTGCCGCGGTACTTGCCGAGCTGGTGTCGTGCATGCTTTCCTTTCAGGACACCCAGGCCAATGCGCAGTACGTGGCGGAGGTACTTCTTGACCCGCTGGTTGAAAACAGCCGCTTTCTGACCAGGACTGCCCCTATGTCGGGATCAGCCGCTGATGCCACCTATGCTATCACAACCAAGGAGGATCAGAGTAAAATTCTGCGGATGAGGATAGAGCGGGTGATGAAGGATATTGAGCCGGATGATTCCAGGCTGTTTTCGATCCCCCTTTCGGAGCTTCCGGAATCATTCTCCTGGCCCGGTCCCTCCATCTGGAACGGGTTTGTGGAGCGGACTGTGGTGTGGCGCCAGAGCAGCCGTAAAGCAGCCGTGTTTTTTGTCCAGTCCGGAAGCGAAGGTGCCGTATGCAGGCAGGTTGACGGGTTGTTGAGTGAAGGGAAACTGGATTTCGCACTGGCTGTGAGCACGGAAAACGTTTCGCTTGATATTCCGCACACTGCTGTATGGAAAATCGGCTGTGAAGATATGGACAGGACGGTCTTGAAAGAGTACTTTGCCTGCAGAATGATTGCGGGTGATCTCAAGGAGAGAAACCCGGCCGATTTGCCGCTTATACCTCAGATAAATGAGCAGCTGAGCAAGCTTGAGCCGGCGGTGCGGCAAATCCTCCTTCAGCAGATCTATGAGGGCTCCTTTGATGATCCCAATATCGAGCTTGAAAAGCCCGCAAGGCAGTTCAAAAGGTTTGACCGTATTCTGGAGATGGCCGGAGAGCAGTTGCTTGAGAACAGGTATCCCCGGTTTAAAGAGATCGCCTCCCGTTCTCTTCCTCCCAGTCTGCGTCTTTACCAGAGGATTTTCGATGAGTTCGTGGTCTCCGGAAACATTACCATGCGCGATGCGCGAAGCAGGGGAATAGGGGAGCTTATCGAAACCATGGCGGTGCCTCTTGGAATTGTGGATGTAAAATCTGGCAGTTATCTGCTGTCACCCAATCCGGCATCCAATCAGTTTCTGTCCTGTTTTCTGGGCCTTATCCCCGCAAGCGGTAAAACACCGGTGGCCCTGCTACTAAAAGAACTGTTTACAGGACCTTACGGGGTGCCCAAAGACACTGTTTGTTTCTTAATGGCATCACTTGCCTATTGCGGACATTTGTCTCTTATCAATAAAGGACGCGCGCTCGCACTCGATTATATAAAGCTTTCCACTGTGGATCAGGTGGAGTCGGTGTCTCCCGGAGAGATCATAAGCGAGCTTGACAGAGAAACGGTTCTCAATTCATGTCCTTTTCTGATTTCAGGAGGGAATTCCGCCGAATCGTTCGGGTTGCGTCAGCAGAGGGATGCCTGGCAGGCGGCATTGAAATTCAAAACCTCCGCGGCCGCTCTCGTCTCAGAACTTCAGTACAAAATGCAGACACTTTCAGGCTATTCTGCCTTTAGCTATCTGGATCTCGATGAACTCGCTTCACAGTGCAAAAAGCTGTGGCAGGTGCTCGAGGAGATCAAGGTATCCTATTGCGCACGGGAGGGGCTTGAACGCTTTCTCCAGGCATGGAGGGATTCGGGGCTGACATCAGATATGCTCGGGAATCTCAAACGCGTACACCGTTTTCTGACCAGGCATGCGGATCGAATGGTATTCGTGAATCATTACGTGAACCACCGGTCCGTGATTGATGCTTCTTCGGATAAGGAGGAACTGGCCGATCTCAGAGATGCATGCCTCATAATGCTGCGATCCCCCGATACCATGATCATCCCCGATGAGGGGGAGAGTTTCCAGGGTGCTTTCGAACGGTTCCGGGAATGTTATTTTTCGCACTATGCAAATGCCCACGATTCATTTCAGAAGTCAAAAGCAAAGCCTTCCCTTTCCAGACATGCGCTCAGAGCGGTAAAAGTGATACGTAGTCTGGCCTCGGTTCCTTCTCTGGATCGGCCTAAAGGGACGCAGCAGTTTTTGGAATGGGTCGATTCGCCTGCGGATCGGGTCTGTGGCAGAAACCTGCATGAGGAATTGCTTCGCTCACCTGTGTGCGGATGCGGTTATCAGTGCGGAACTGCTGCGGAAATTCATACAGGGCCGGATCCGGAAAAGGAGATTGAGCGGATTTTAAAGGAATACCATACGGTTCTGAACAGTCCTGAGGTGTTGGAATCAATTTCCGCCCGCTCATTTGCTCTGAGGGATACAGATGTCAGGACATCGGAGCGTCTTGGGAAACTTCACGGATTCCTGCGGGAAAGCGAAGAGGGCGATTCGGTCACGTTACGCGACCTTCTTGACGAATCCACAGTGAGGGAGCTGAACACGGCCCTCTCGGGGCGTACACGTATTGAAAGTAAAGAGCTCAGGACGCTTCTTGGAGAGCTTTCCGGCAGACGCCTTACTCCGTCCAGAATACGGAACATTGTTGAAAAGTGGATTGGGAACACATCCGGGGATGCTATTCTGTCAATAGATCAGAGCGGAGTGGAGCAGGACTACAGCTGCGCCGATCCATTGATCTGGCCCTGTCTGCACGAGGAACTTTTTTCCGGTAATGTGAAAGAGCAGAACCTGTCTTCTCAGCAGATCCAGTCCATGTCCGCCGAGCTTGAGCGCAGCTATCCTTCCGATTCGCTTCTCGGTACTTTTTCAAAACTGAATGGCGCTGCACTGGTAAGGTTCATTTCCAAAGAACCTCTTCATCTTAATGCTCTAAGGGCCGCCTTCGGGGTTCTGGTTGATAAAGTGTTGAATTCAGACTGCACTCTGCCGCCGATCGCAAGCGTGCGGTTTTTGGATGAAGCGGAAGGGAAGCGGATTGTCTGGCGGTTGAGAGTCCTGGAACGACTCAGCAGGCTTTCTGCAGGCAAGTATCCTGATAAACTTAAGTCGCGGCTGGATCTGACGGCACTTTACTCCGATAATTGGGCGGGTTCCAAAATCAGGTCGGAACTGGTTGCCTTTGTTAAAGAACTACAGACCGGGGGGAGTGACTGGTTTTCATCGTTGCCTCCCGTCACTCCGGTTCAACTGGCCGAACCGGTTACTGTGGTGCTGATGGATGCCGTTTCTCCGGACGTATGGCTTGAAGTGACTGACACGTGCAGACAGCTTTTCATGAGATGCGTTTCCGGATGGTTCCGCACGAAAGCTCCCAGCCTCACTGTGAACTGCATAAACGAGATGTTCGGTTTTCCACAGGAATCCGACCCCGCGTCTGAGTTGTATTCTCACGGTATTGAATACATCAACCTGTCGGGTGACGAGGAGAGGTTGTGGAATGATATCATCCCCCCTGCCGCGCAAGGAATTCCTCAGCTGGTAAGAGTTTCTCTCTTTGACAAACAGGCCCACGCCGCGATTGGACGTCTTGCCGAAATGCCTCTGATGCTCTCGGATATCCTGACCAGAAATCTGCCTCCCTTTCTGGAAAAAATGAAAAAAGAGAATCGCAGGCTTCTCCTTACGTCCGATCACGGCTTGTCTTTCGGTGCCAAAGGACTTCACCACGGAAACGGCGGACTTTTTGAACAGGTGGTGTTCAGAGCGCAGTGGTCTTGATTTGTTTATAGGTCAGCTGCCACGGAGAGGGATACGGTCAGATTTTCCGATTTCCGATTTTTTGCATCATATATCCTGTATTGATAGTCGATCAGACCGAAAATCATCCAACCGGAAAAAAGCGAAAAACTTCCGTTTATGCCTGTTTTTATGCTTTTGCTGTCTGGTGTAAATTTTTCAAATGGTCCCTCCACATCCTCTTGCCGGTAGCCTGCGAAAAGAGACAGGTCAAGTGTGTTGAAAGAAACGCCGCCGCGGAGGGTCGGCTCCCATGTGAGACCGGGCTGCCAGATGTAACAGTCATTTGTTTCTGATGTCCATCTGTTCTGAACCGAAAGTTCTGTTTCCGTAAAAAATGATCCCCGGAAAAAACGCACTCCCGGACGAAGAAGCATTTCTTTGCCCTGAAGATTGTACTTCTCGTACTCTTCATTCAGAAATAATCCTCGTGCGTACAGTTGTGAAGAAATATTGTTATTTACTTTTAAATCAATTCGGGCTGACATGTTCATTCTGTCTGTTCGGGATAAGGCTTGCGCGTTGATGAACAGGCTTTTGAGATAATCGGTTTCCGCCTGAATAGAAAATCTGTTTTTTACAAAAGACGTGTGGACGGAAATCATTCCTTCGATCAGATCTAGTGAATCTGCCCACGTTCGGTAATAGTTTCTGAATCGTAATTCTCCGGTTAAACTTGCGGATATTGGCAGACCGTTATTTCTGTACTCGAAGAAAGGTGTGGTGTTGTATTCGATGAAGGATTCGTACCCGCTTCGGTCGATACGGTAATGCTCCCAGTCCATCGTGAAGGGGAGAGACCAGGTGATATCTGAATCCGTATCCGTGCTTTGGCAAAGCGCGGTAAGATCGCCACCGCCCATATCGGATGAGTCTGCCCTGAATGGTCTGATATCTTGTGATCCGGCACTGGTATTGAACCACTTTTCACCTTCAGGGGTTATCTGTACGGAATATTTGTTTTTGACAAATTGCCTTCTGAAGGGAATTTCAAGTCTCGCTTTGTATCCTGATATGTAAATTTCCGGCCGGACCTCTGCTTTTTCACCCAGTTCAATATTTCTCCTGGCGCGTGCCCAGACGGCTAGCGGCATCCGGGTGAGGCGCCTGAATTCCTGGCGTTCCTCCAATGTCATGCCTGCACTGTCAATCTCCTCCAGGCGGGAATAATCCATTCCGGTTGAAAGGTGCCAAAGACCTCGGGTTGCGCTCTGGATACCCTCGTTCATATCAGGTTCTTGAGCGGAGGTAAGAATCACTTCCAGAGCCTCCGAATAGAAACCTTCCCGCGCCAGTGCGTCAGCGGTTCTGATTACGGCGAAATTCTGTTCTTCCCGGGAGTACTGTTTCCGCAGTTCATGATAATGGGAGGAGTCGCTGGTACTTTCAGATAGATCTGATGCAGCAGCAGTGCAGAGAGTTGCCAGGTAGAGAGCTATTTTGAGGAATTGCTTTCCGTACATTTCTGCATGGCTTTCTCAAATAGCATTCGGGTCAAATCCAGAGCCTGCTCGCCTTTATTTTTCCGGCCCGCGGAGAAGAGGCTGTCGGCAGCATGAAAATTAATTCTGCACTGTTCCCATAGGGCTTTGCCGGCCGGTGAAGTGCAGCTGTCCAGAGTTGCCCGGGAGGAAGATATTTGCTCTCTGCAGCTTTCAAGCAGTGTAACATGAGAACTGTCCGGTTCTGCAGTTCCGGACTCCCGGGACTGACGCATCCGGTTGCGTATGTCTGAAGCTTTGGAGTAGTATTCCGTAACTGCTTCGGAAAGGTGTTCGTAGTGACGGCAGTACAGGTCCACGCTGGAGGAAACGCAGGAGGGGCAGGTCGGTCCCTCAACACTTTTAATGTCCGAACGGATTTTGTCCGCCTGCGAACGTGTGCGTTCAAGTCTGCTTCTGAAGTATTCGACCCTGCTGTGAAGGCCGGAAATTTCAAGCGGATTGCATTTCGCATCCTGTCGCCGGGTCCGGAGGACGTCTCTGAGCCCGGCCACCAGCTTCTCATACCGTTCTATCTCCCTCTCCACCCTTTTCATAGCGGATTCGCAACGGCTGAATTCCGCCTGCACGGTACGGGTACTCGGATCTGCATGGATATGTGCAACTGTAAAAAGAACCGCGATTGCAATGGTCCGGTGTATATTAATCAACAGGAACACCCCCGCCTTCTACTAAAATTAATGAGTCAAGTATCGATGAAAGCGAGTTCTCCGCCACGACTCCCCTTATTCTTTTTACTTCGGTTCCGCTTTGAAAGAAAATAAAGGTGGGCACAGTTCTGATGGAGTATCTGGAACCCAAGGAAATTTGCTCGTTTACATTCACTTTTGCTATGAGTGCTTCTCCTTCATACCGGACTGAAAGATTATTGACGGTACTGTCCATGTGACGGCAGGCAAGGCATGTGGGGGAGAAGAAATCGACCAGTGTTATTCTGCCCGGAACATCGATAGCTGAATCGAATGTATCCTCATCGAGCAGCAAAACTGAATCAGTATCGTTTCCGCCGGTTTCCGAGGTATCGCTGTCGAACTCACCTTCAAAAGCCTTGTCAATCAGAAGGGAAAGGGTGTCCAAAGCATTGGAATCCGGCAGATAATAGGAGCGCGAGGCTTTCTTTTCGCCATTCACGAAAAGTATAAAGGTGGGTACGGAACCCACTTGGTAGCGTTTCCACAGAGTGGTGTCATTATCCACATTGATTACTCCCACACAGACCGAATCTCCCCGAACCCGGGCCAGGCTGTCGGTGACCCAGGACATTGCTTTGCAGGTTTCGCATATATCCGAGTAAAATTCAATAAGTGCGACTTTCCCTGAATCGAGGGCCAGCGAATCGATATTTGTGCTGTCCAGTGTCAGGGCATTATCATACTCGATTCCGTCAGGTTCATCCATTGTGATCACCGGGTCGAGACATCTGACAAGGGAAAAGATCAGAAAAGAGGAAAACAGTGCCGCCGTTTTGAATTTCATAAAGAGTCTTTCTGCCTTATATTTGCATATAAAATACATACTTTCGATGCATTTTACCACATTTTAGACGATCCGGAGGAGAACGCGTCCGGATCAGGTCGGGATGATGCATGATGCAATGACCGTGCCTTGCGCGAAGACCGGATTTCAATAGAATGTCTTGCATCTATGCAAAGATTGTTTGCGTGATTTGCAGGTCTGCAAGAGGGGATGGCTGCGGTAAAATGCCCTCTGAAGGCCGCAGAGACGCTTTTTACCGAACGGCATGAATTTAGCATGAAGGCAGAGGCGTATGGAAACTATAGCCGTTACAGACTGGAACAGTATCGTCTCGCCTCTCTATGATTCCTCCTGCTGTCTGCTGGTGATTAAACCGGACGGGGAGAGAACCGTTCTGGATGTTAAACACAGGTCTCTGGTGCAGAAGGCGGATCTGTGTGTGGAGCTGGGAGTGCAGGTTCTTATCTGTGGTGCCATTTCCAACATTGCTCATGCCATGCTGACTGACAGAAATATCAGGGTGATGTCCTGGCTCAGCGGTCCCGTAGAGGAGCTTCTGGAGGCCTACAGAAAAAAACGCGATATGGTCGGGCTTTTCGGAATGCCCGGATGTGGCAGGAGGCGGTGCGGAAAGATGCGCTTCAGAGGGGGAAGACGCAAAGAGCCATGAGTGTGGAAATGGAAAAAAAAGCGGCAAAAAGAGAAATGTTCGAAAAAAGACTCGCTCTGCGGAAGAGAAGTCATCATGCCGGCTGTATGTTTAACCGTCAACCGGCTGTGTCGGGGCTGAATTTCCGTTTTGATGACAGTGGGAAGCTCAGAGGGGAATTCGAATGTGGTAAAGAACGGCAGGGGTATGATGGGATGGTTCACGGAGGGGTAGTTGCAGCCATCATAGACGCATCCATGGCTCAGTGTCTGATGGGACATGATATTGTGGCCTATACCGCTGACCTTTCTGTACGATACCGCAGACCGGTCACGATTGATACTCCGATTGTCATAATCACCTCTGTTCTGCAGTCAAGATCGGAATATCTGTATATGCTGGAAAGTGAAATTTGTCAGAATGCGGAGTTGGCGGTGAAGGCCACAGGAAAATTTGTTAGACCTAAACTAATTGCAGTATAGAATAGGATCGTTTTTCAAATCAATAAAGGAGGTTTGTATGCCGCGTGGAGATGGAACCGGACCTGTGGGGATGGGAAGAATGTCGGGAAGAGGTGCGGGGTACTGTGCCGGATACGGAACGCCCGGGTTTGCCAATACCGGTCCGGGCGGAGGCTTCGGATTCGCACGGGGCCGTGGGTGTGGTTTTGGACTGGGGTGGAGAAACCGGGTAGCTGTGCCGTTTTTTGAACCACACAGTTCTTCACTGCAGAATGAAAAGGACGTATTGAAAGATCAGGCCAGGTATCTGCGGGAGGCTTTGGATTCTGTCACCAGGCGGATCGAGAGTCTTGAAAAGGAACGTGACTGATAGCCGCATGAATCGGGAGTATGGGTTAGTTTCCGTGCTCCCGTAATCTTTCCAAGTGGATATACAGATGAAAACATATCACGATTGTCTGTCCTGTTTTGTGAATCAGGCTCTGGGTTCTCTCAGGCGGTCGGCAGCTTCACAGGAGCAGACAGATTATGTAATGCGCCAGGTGTTCAGAGATCTCTCCGGGGTGGATTACTCCTTGCCGCCGCCGGTCATCGCCAGAAGCATTTTTCGCAGAGTATGCGATGCGACCGGAGTTGCCGATCCTCTCAGTAATGAAAAGAAGCAGTACAACCGTTACGCACGCGAGATTCTTTCTGCTTTGACCCGTAAAAAGGAGCAGTATTCTCTTGAGGATAGAATAAGGCTGGCTATCGCCGGCAATATCATCGATTTCGGAAAGAATGCGGATCTGACCCAAAGTGAGGTTTCCTCCTGTTTTGAAAAAGCTCTCGGGTGTCCGATTGACAGTTCGGCTGTCAGAAGCCTTGAGAAGGCAGTTTCTTCGGCTGGAAAAATCCTGTTTCTCTGTGATAACGCGGGGGAAATAGTGTTCGACCGTTTCCTTTTGGAGTGTATGCCCAGGGAAAAGATTGTGTGTGCAGTCAGGGGAAAGCCGGTAATCAACGATGCTACTATGGAAGATGCCAGGGCAATCGGGCTTGCCGATCATGTGAAGGTAATATCAAACGGTTCGGATGTGCCCGGCACTCTCCTGCATGAGTGTTCCCCTGAATTCAAAAACGCGTTTAGAATGGCTGACGTGGTTATTGCAAAGGGACAGGGTAATTTTGAAACGTTAAGTGAAATGAAACACAAGCGGATTTTCTTTGTTCTTCAGGTGAAGTGCCCGGTGATTTCAAGGGATTTGGGGTGTCCCGTAGGGACGTTCCTGATAAAAGATAACGGTGTTGAATGTGCAGATGATTCTTTAGTGGAAACCAAAAAGGAAAAGGAGATTTACCATGGCTAACGATCAGGGAATGGGAAGAATGGGCGGCAGGGGTATGGGGCCCGGCGGTGATTGTGTTTGCCCCTCATGCGGGTATCGTGAACAGCATCAGCAGGGCCAGCCCTGCAATCAGAAAATGTGTCCCAACTGCGGGCGGCCCTTGGCAAGGGAGTAGTTACGGATGAGATCAGGGGAGGTGTGATATGCCATATGGAGATGGAACCGGACCGTTTGGATTGGGTCCGGGAACTGGACGGAAAAGAGGCTGGTGTGCAGGTGGCCGCAAGGTCGCGTTCTGGAGTCTTGCGGCTCCGGTTGCGGCAGCACTCGTACGTGATGTGATGAACCCCGGAGGGGTACTGAGGGGGTGTGTGAGGCAACTGCTGGGGGGAAGAAAAGCAGAGAAGCGTATCGGAAAGGATGCTGAATTCAGTGTGCTTGATAACGGGAATACTTCCTTTTCTTCTCAGTCGGATGAGAAGGTGAAGGTGATAAAATGAAAATAGCGATTGCCAGCGGTAAAGGTGGTACCGGAAAAACCACCATATCGACCAATTTGTCCCTCTTAGTCGATCAGTTGGGGGAAAGGGTCAAGTACATTGACTGCGATGTGGAGGAGCCTAACGGACATCTCTTTCTCAACCCCCGGATAACTGAAACGATTTCGGCAGTGATTCCGGTTCCGGAAATAGATGAATCGAAGTGTACCGCATGCGGGGAATGTGTTGGGCTGTGTCAGTACAATGCTTTGATTCGTTTGGGTAAAATGGTGATGGTGTACCCTGAACTGTGCCATGGGTGCGGCGGGTGCACACTCATCTGTCCACACGGGGCGATTACCGAAAAAGAAAAAGTCATCGGCAAAGTTGAAACCGGTGATTCCGGTAGGGTCGGTTTCGTGCATGGGAGACTCAACATTGGAGAAGCGATGAGTCCGCCTCTTATCCGCAAGGTTCTTGAGCAGGTGTCTTCGGGCATGATAAATATCATAGACGCACCTCCGGGAACATCCTGTCCGGTGATTGCATCTATTCGCGGTGCGGATTATGTCGTTCTGGTCACAGAGCCGACCCCTTTTGGTCTCAATGATCTTGAACTTGCTTTGGCAATGGTACGGGAGATCGGTATTCCTCATGGTGTTGTTGTCAATAGGTCAGAAGGGAGAAATTCGGACGTTCAGGACTTCTGTAAAGAACGGCAGGTTTCGGTTATAGGCGAAATTCCCGATGACCGCAGGGTGGCCGAGGCTTATTCCCGGGGAAAGATGATTCTGACAGCAGTACCGCAGGTGCAGAAATGTTTTTCTGATATCTGGCAGGCTATTCGAAAGCAGGTGCAGAAATGAAGGAATTGGTGATTATAAGTGGTAAAGGTGGAACGGGAAAGACAAGTATCACCGCCTCTTTTGCTGCTTTGGCAAAAGGTGAATCGGTTCTGGCCGATTGTGATGTGGACGCGGCGGATCTGCATCTTATACTGAAGCCGGAGATCAGTTGCCGCACGGAATTCCGCAGCGGTCACAAAGCCATTGTAAGTAAAGAAAAATGTGTCGGCTGCGGTAAGTGCGTCCGCGTGTGCCGGTTCAGTGCTGTGGGAGTGAATGCCGACGTGTCTCCGAATGAAGGGGTAACCTATCACATTGACGATATTGCCTGCGAGGGTTGTGGTGTGTGTGTCCGGTTTTGCCCTGAAGGTGCTATAGAATTCCCTGAGGAGGTATGCGGTGAATGGTTTGTATCCCGGACCCGTTTCGGAACTATGGTACACGCAAAACTGGGAATAGCGGCGGAGAACTCCGGAAGGCTTGTGACGCTGGTGCGTAACCGGGCTAAAGAGATCGCTCAGGAACAGAAGAAAGAGTATGTGCTCATTGACGGTTCGCCGGGTATAGGGTGTCCTGTGATTGCATCTTTGACAGCTGCCGATGCTGCTCTCATTGTTGCCGAGCCAACCGTTTCGGGTGATCATGATCTCAGGCGGATTGCGGGTTTGACTAAACAGCTCGGAGTGAAAACCTTTGTCAGTGTAAACAAGTGGGATGTGAATCCTGACGCGGCTGGAAAAATAAAGGAGTTCGCGTTGTCACAGAATCTGCAGTTTGCCGGAATGGCCCGGTACGATAAGGCTGTTACCGATTCACAGAGATTGCAGAAAGCCGTTGTGGAGTGTTGTTCGGGGGGAGTTGCGGAGGATATTCGCAATATATGGAACAATGTGACAGGACTGTGGTGATCAAGGTACAAAGGAAAAGCGTTTATGTCTGATGATTTTGATTCAGAAAATCTTGATTTGATTCAGCCCGACAGTATGAAGAGAATGAACGATCCTGACGGAGCAGCATTCATAAAAGGTATCTGCGGAGATTCGATGGAGATGTATATTGTCGTAGAGAATGATACCGTAACCGATGTTTCATTTTTCACGGACGGGTGCAACTCCTCCAGATTCTGCGGAGCTACTGCTGCAAGGCTGGCCAGAGGAAAGACTTTGAAAGAGGTGCTTCGCTTGTCGCCTGCCGATGTGATAGATGCCTGGGGTGAAATACCGGGAGGTAACGTTCACTGTGCGATTCTTGCCGTGAGCACATTGCATAAGGCTGTTGCTGACTTTCTGATCCGCACAGAGAATGGGTGAATGAATGACTCTGTTTCTGATTGTCATTTTCAGCCTTTT
>JBKHHW010000240.1:0-4060 GCA_046538945.1 Chitinispirillaceae bacterium
ATAATTCTTCACAATAATTTCAGAATAGGATCATAATGCCTGGCCACTTCCCCCATCCTTACCCATCCTGTTCATCTTACCCATCCTGCCCATCCTGATCCATCCTGCCCATCCTGATCCATCCTGCCCATCCTGATCCATCCTGATATATTTTACCCCCAATGGCCACTCTCAAACTCATCGACCACCTCCGCTCCTTCTGGAAGCAGCTCAAACCAACCTCCTCCGTCCTGGTCGGACTCAGCGGCGGTGCCGATTCGGTTGCTCTGATTCACCTATTACATCTATATAGACAAGAGTTGGGCGTTTCCCGGATCGCGGCGGCTCACGTGAACCATTCGCTAAGGGGTGAGGAATCGGATGCCGATGAGGCTTTCGTCAGGAAACTCTGTGAAAAGCTGCAGATTGAACTTTTCACTATCAAACTGGACAGAACAGGGCAGAAAGAAACCGGAATCGAAGAGTGGGCCCGCGGAGAACGGTACAGCTTCTTTCATAAAATAAAAAGCGATCACAAATTCGACTGCATCGCCACCGCCCACACTGCCGATGACCAGGCCGAAACGCTCATCATGCGCCTCATGAGGGGGGCGGGGATCAGGGGAATGCGCGGGATCCTGCCTGTTCGGGATGACGGAGTGATACGACCCCTTATTAATGTGGAACGAAAACAGCTTATCGAGTGGCTTGAATCCAGAAACATTTCCTACAGAACCGACTCCTCCAACTTCGACCCCACTTTCAGAAGAAACTGGGTTCGTCAGGAGATTATCCCCAAACTCCTCTCCCGCGATCATTCCGCGGTGATAAATATCGCCGGAGTGGCCAGGCGGATGGGCAGGGTATGGGAGCTGCTCGGGGAAGAAATCGATACCTGGATCGATTCCAATGCACAAAAAATCGATACCTCTGCTTTTTCGGTCCGAAAGGAAGGTTTCCGAAACGATGCACTTGCCTCCGAAGGGCTGATGTCCCTGTTTGATCACTACGGCATTCCCGCGGGCCAGCTCCATCTTGAACGGGTGATGGAGGCCAGCTCCCTTTCACACGGGGAGCATCTGCTCCCTCAAAACTGGAGATTCTATCCCGGAAGAGACCGGGTGTACTTTATCAGAAAAGACCGTGAGGATCTGAAAATCGACTGTGTGCTCGAGACCGACGGGGAGACAGTTTGTCCTCATGCCGGTGTTCTCTTTCGATCAGTGCGGCTCGAGGGCAAGCCCCAAAAGATACCCGAAGACAATAATACAGTTTGTCTCGACGTATCAGAACAAGACCTTCCCCTGAGGTTCCGGAATGCCCGAAAAGAGGATCGGTTCTGGCCCCTGGGTGCGTCAAGGGAAACAGACCTGGAGAGTTTTCTTAAGAAACAGGGAGTTCCCCAAAAGTTGAGAAAAATGACTTTTGTGGTGGTTTCGGCACGGGATGAGGTGGTTTGGATACCCGGAATGCGGATTTCCCGGCACTTCAGGATCAGATCCGCGACAGAAAGGTTTTTGAGAATATCTTTCAGTTACCTGAGGTGAGGCTTTATGGCCTGGGCTGGAAGAACACGCCGGGCGCCCGCCCCGGAGGTGAAATTGTGCTGAATCAATAATTCACCCCGGAGGTAACCCTAAAAATGGATGTCAAAGTCAAATCACAATTTAATCTGTACTTAATGTATTTTAATAAACTGGAAAAATATCACGATTTACCTCATTCAGGGCAATATGCTTCATCGTAAAACTTAATCAAATGAAGTGCTTCTGTGTTCCTAACTGTGTCAGGTAAATGAGAAAATCAAAATCTATAATTGCTGTGGAGGATAGACTTGGGTTCTGAAGAAAAGAAAAAAGGTCTCGATCTGAGAAAAGGTTCCGGCCCCGGACGGCCGGGCGAAGGTGGGGGTGGAAAAAAGGGTCCCCGCAAGGATCCCACCAAAACTATAATAATGTGGCTTCTGATCATCGTGGCTGTCTTTTTCGGCCTTCGCTCTATCGAGGGCTACACCAATCAGAAAGAGTCGGAAATCACCTATTCTCAGTTCAAGGAACTGCAGAAAGATTCCGAAGTCAAAATCACCGAAGTGAATGTGATCCAGAAAACGGATGGAAGGGCTGTTTTGAGAGGTCAGGTGAGTGATCCGGCCGCTCTGGCAGAGGTGGCCGAGGCCAACGAAAAGACGACCGCCAACAAGCATTTCGTTGTGAACCTGCCCTTCCTCGACTCTCAGATGATCAATGAGTGGGACCAGAGCGGGTTTCCGTATTCTTTCGAGCAGGAGAAGGTGTGGGGCAACGCCGTGTTCCAGCTTCTGTTCGTTGTGGTGGTTTTTGTGCTCTTCTACGTGTTCTTCCTGCGCAACATGCAGTCCGCGCAGAAGGGGATGTTTTCCTTTGGAAAGAGCAGAGCCAAGCTTCATAACATCGACCGCCCTCAGGTGACTTTTGCCAATGCCGCGGGCGTCGAGGAAGCCAAGGCGGAACTGGGCGAGATTATCGACTTTCTGAAGGACCCCAAGAAGTTCAAGAAACTGGGCGGAAAAATTCCCAAGGGCGTACTTCTCTTAGGTCCTCCGGGAACAGGAAAAACGCTTCTGGCGCGCTGTGTGGCCGGTGAGGCGGGAGTGCCGTTTCTGTCGATGAGCGGATCGGATTTCGTGGAGATGTTTGTGGGTGTGGGTGCATCCAGGGTGCGCGATCTCTTCGAAACCGCCAAGAAAAATTCGCCCTGTATAATATTCATAGATGAAATCGATGCCGTGGGACGTCAGCGTGGAGCGGGTCTTGGGGGCGGTCATGACGAGCGCGAACAGACTCTCAACCAGATGCTCGTAGAGATGGACGGTTTCGAGCCTAATTCCGGGGTGATTCTCATTGCTGCCACCAACCGGGCGGATGTGCTCGACCCCGCGCTTCTGAGGCCGGGGCGGTTCGACAGGCAGATCGTGGTCGATGTGCCCGATGTGAGGGGGCGTGAGGGGATTCTCAAGGTCCATACGGAAAAAACTCCGCTGGCACCCGATGTTGATCTCAACACCATCGCCCGGGGTACTCCCGGATTTGTCGGTGCGGATCTGGCTAACCTGGTGAACGAGGCTGCGCTCATGGCGGCGCGGTTCAACCAGGATGTGGTGACCATGCTTGATTTCGAAGAGGCTAAGGACAAGGTGCTCATGGGTACAGAACGCAAGAGCATGGTCCTCTCCGAAACGCAGAAGCAGATCACTGCCTACCATGAGGCGGGGCATGCAATCTGCAACATCCACTGCAAGGAGGCCGATCCTCTTCACAAGGTGACTATCATACCTCGTGGACGGGCCCTGGGGGTCACATTCTCCCTTCCCGGAGAGGACAAGCATCTTCATACAAAGCAGTTCATCCTGGATCAGATCTGTCTGCTGCTGGGTGGAAGAATCGCAGAGGAGATCGTGTTTGATCATCAGACAACCGGTGCTTCCAATGATATCAAGCGGGCAACCAGCCTGGCGCGCAAGATGATCTGCGACTACGGTATGACCAGTGAGCTGGGGCCGGTATCATACGGGGAGAAAGAGGACTCGCCGTTTGTGGGTCGTGACATGAATCGTCATCGCGATTATTCCGAATCCACCGCGCAGGCAATCGATAAGCTGGTCCGGACCATAATCGAGGAGCAGGCCGACAGGGCCCGCAAGATCCTCTCCGAATACAGGGATCAGCTGGAACGGCTGGCAAAGGCGCTGCTTGAGCATGAACTGCTTGATCGTGAGGAAATCATGAAGGTGATAAGCGGTGGAACGCTTGAGGTCGCAAAGAAGACCCGGGCTTTCCCCAGAAGGATCACGGCAACCACGGGTGATACCAATGTGACAATCACCCCGGAGGCTCCGGTTCCTCAGGTGGAGGGTGAAGCATCCAATTCCTCGCTTTCCTGACAACCTGCTGATGAAATAGAAAATCTCCCGCTTCGGTTTCGCTGAAGCGGGATTTTTTTCTGAATCCGGAGCTGAAAGAGAAGTGTGGATTTCAGACTGATGATTTTTGATTTCAGATTTTAGGAATGGTACAACTCTGAACGTTATTGCAAAGAGTTATAC
>JBKHHW010000074.1:0-15338 GCA_046538945.1 Chitinispirillaceae bacterium
TGTGCATGCTTGTTCTTGCGGAGACATTCCTGGATCTTGCGGTGAATATCTTTGCGGGTGAAAGGTTTCTGCAGTAACCCGCTGATACCCTCATTGAGTGCCGCTTCGATCTGTTTTGTCGAACTGATGCCTGATGAGGAAATGACCGCGGTCAGATTGGAATTGAATACTTTGAGAGATCGGTAGAGCTGGTATTTGTTCTCCGAGCTCAGCTGTTCGTTCATCAGGACCAGATCCACCTGTCTCCAGATCTCGCTGTAGAGGTCAACTGCTTTGTCTTTTTCGGCAACGGTGGTCCGGTAATTGAGGGTTCTGAGAATCACACTGAACATTTCGGCGATATCCGGTTCTTCTTCGATTATAAGCACATGCTCGCCGTCGGCAGTTTCTCCCAGTTCGTCGGTCAGTTCCACTTCGTTGTCTTTTCTGGTTGTCACCGGAAGCAGAAGTCTGAATGTGGAACCTCTTCCGGGTTCGCTTTGGACAAGGATTGTACCCTCGTGGCTTTCGATTGTGCCGTAGACGGCGGCAAGTCCCATTCCGGTGCCTTTGCCTTCCGCCTTGGTGGTGAAGAACGGCTCGAAAATCTTATCGCGGACTTCTGGATCAATCCCCGTTCCGGTATCGGTAACGGCCACACAGGCATAATTCCCGGTCTCGAGCCTGATGTTCTGGACAGAGCAGAACGTTTCATCAACGTAGACATCGCTGGTCTCGATTGTGAGCACTCCTCCCTCAGTCATGGCGTCTCTTGCGTTGAGGGCCAGGTTGAGGATCGCATTCTGGAGATGGGAAGCGCTTCCCCAGACTTTTGGATTGCGTGAGTCGAGCACATGTAGAAGAGAAATGCTTTTGTTTACACTTCTGGAAAGCAGCGTGATCACTTCGGTGACCAGGGCATTCAAATCTACGATTTTGGGCTTGTAGCTGCTTTTTCTGGAGAAGGCGAGGAGCTGTTTTGTGAGGTCGGAAGCCCGGGTTCCGGAAAGGTGTATCTGGCGGGCGAATCTGCTCAGTTTCGGGTCTTCAAGGCGGTATGCGAGGATATCGGAGTAGCCCAGAATGACGGCCAGCTGGTTGTTGAAATCGTGGGCGATGCCTCCGGCAAGCTGCCCGATGGCTTCCATCTTTTCAATCTGGCTGAGTTTCTCATGGGCCTGGGTGAGCTCCTCGGTGCGCTCCTCGACCATCTCCTCCAGCTGTTCCTGATATCTTTTCAGCTGCTCCTCCACTTTCATGCGCTCTCTGTTTTCCCTTTTGAGCTTTTTGATCAGGGTACTAGCGGTACCGGAAAGGATTGTGATAATGAGATATGAGAATGTTCCTATCGCTGCGCTGTAGATTTCACGCTGGCTTGGATCCACTTTAGGAATAATCATGGAAATCCAGAATGTGCAGATCAGGACTGTGAGGATTCCCGCTCTGCGGCCCCAAAACCAGGCAATGATGACTGCGGGTATCAGGATTATATTGGTCACCACCAGATGTCTGACCTGGACAAAAAGAAACCAGAATGAAGCAGCAAAAAGTAGTGAGGAAAGGAAAATAGTTACCAGACGGTAAACCCAGTTGACCGTCGGACAGGAGGATTCCGTGAGTACCTTGAGAGTTCGGACAGGTTTTTCTATCATGTTGTGCTTTCTCTAGGAGTCAGTACCCGTCGCATGAAAAATAATAGATTCAGATATTAAAAACTACAAATCTACTTTATTGCGTACCTTTATAGCCACATTGTTAACCCTGTTCTAAGTGTGATAGATACGGATTTGAATGAGACAAATGTATCTAGTATTGTACAACAGAACAGTTAATTTTCAATCCTTTTTTCGTTTTTTCTGAAGAACTTAACAGCCTCATCGACCAGCGCCATATCCACGCAGGTGTTGACACAGGGGCCGTGTGGGCGATCGTTTATGACACCGTACACGGGGACGGGGTGCACATCCTGTATCCCGAGGGTAAGGTCGCGTTCACAAGCCACCGCGATTATTCCATTGGGGCGGAACATGGCTACTCTTTTACGGGCCAGAGTGCCGCCGTTAACCACCTCTATTTTGAGTCCGTACTTTTCCCCTATCTGGATGAGGTCGCCGACGGGGCAACGGCCGCAGCGAACGCAGTTGGACAGATCGTTGGTAATCTTTCTGTTGCATATATCTATCTGCAGACAGTGCGGGAGGAGGACCAGTATTCTGTCCCCCTTGATTCTGGTTGACTGGGCTTTGGTAAGAGAGTTATTGACTTTTACAAAGGATGTCCTCAGCGTGTTCCGGTTGACTCGGAAAAGCTGTGCTAAAAATACCGCGATGGGGAAGAGGAGCTTTACCGTGAGGGAAGGCTTGTTGTGTGGATAGAGAAGGTCGATGCCTGAGAGAGATGTTGCGGTGATCAGGATCAGTCCGCCACCCAGAATAAGGAAAAAAAGAGCGAAAGCGGAGAAAATGCTGTAAGTCAGAAAGGGACTGATTTCCAGAAGACGGGGATAGATCAGGTACGTAATGAGAAGTTCAACGGCCCCGACCAGAAAAAGAGCGGCCCAGCAGAATGCCAGAAAAGGAAATTTCCTCCACGCTGCTCGCCAGGCGCTGTTTTCTGTATTTTGCCCGGTAACGGAAGAATCCGGGGTCACTGGACGCTTTCTACGCTTTTAACCTCGGGAATTTTCTTCTTAAGATAGCGCTCAACGCCCATCTTCAAGGTCATCTGAGCTCCCGGACAGCCTGCGCAGGCTCCCCGCAACCGTACCATGACCACGTTGTCTTCAGTGATTTCGACCAATTCAATATCACCACCGTCAGCCTGGAGGTTGGGGCGGATTTCGTCTATTGCCTGCTGTACTTGTTCTTTCATGTTCTGCTCCTGTACGGTTTAGAGTCGTTTGTCTGATTCAAAATAAATAGTTGTAAGGTTTGCTCCAAGGGTGCAGTGATATTACGGGTGAGGGAGGGAGATAGTGGGGGACGGACTGTATGAATTGAAATACGGATTTGTTTAGCCAAAGTCGAGGTTCTGATCATGCCGCTTAGAAGATAGTACATTCATCTCAAGGCCGCTGAGGCAGGAATGGTGAAGTGTTTTTAAACTGCTGGGATCATCACCACACTGTCATTACCCCTATCAGTACGATAATCAAACCTCCCAGATAGCGGATTCCTGTCTTGAAAAATTTCCAGGTAGGATTCCTGCCGTTTCGGTGGATACCTGTGCCGATGAAGCAACCCAGTGATCCTGCAGTACTTACAGTGATTGCCATTCCGATGGAAATCGCTACCGCGGCAAGTATGCCTATATGCAGTATCCCGATGATGCTTGAGAAAACCAGTACCAGAAATGCTCCGGGGCAAGGTGCCAGCCCGGCAAAAACGGCGATCGTGCTTATGTTGGAAACACGGCCCAGGTGCCGTTTGGCGATCGACTGCAGGGAGTGTTCCATGATTGATGAAAAAATCACGACCAGGCCTGCCATGATGATCAGTATTCCGCTCAAAGTAACCATTCTTTCTGAATACAAATCGCTCTCCTGATGATTCAGCCCCAGAACGAGCCGCATGAAGGTGAACAGCAGTATGGCCGAACCTATATGGGTCAACGAAAAAACCGCTCCGGCTTTCCAGGTTGAACTTATGGATGTGGGCTGGGACGCCGCATGAGAAATGAAGAGGAATTTGGCATGACCGGGACCCAGGCTGTGAATGATTCCGTATAAAAACGCAAGCAGGATCATTGCGGCTGTGGCGGTGGGGCTCTTCTCCTTTTCTATTGTTCTAAGAAGTGCCGACAACCTGTCCGTGAGTTTGCGCTGAAGAGTGAGAAGATCTTTGGCAAAAGGGGTGTTGGCCCATTGCCGGTTTTCTGTTTTTTTTGAAACTTCGGTCCGTTCGGTGCTCTCATGGGTCCGGGACGAGTCCGGTGCAGGGTTGCGAAACGGGTTCTGCTGAGCAACGCAGACTGATACTGCTATAAAAAAAATGATGATAAGTATCTGTTTCAACTGTTTTCCTTCGTTATTGTCAGAATAATGCTTTCCAGATAATCCATTTTATCGAAACTGATAGTGCTTGTCCATTCTTTTGTCGAGGAGGCCTGGATGAGTTTTCTGTTCAGTTCAAAAGCGACAAACATGGATGGATCCTGGAAGAAGATGGTAACGTCCTTTCCAGATATATCATCCAGGGGAATATCACAGGGGACGAAAAATGAATACCTGACTTTGGAATTGTTTGCAACGGTGGCAAGAAAGTCATCAACTTTATTCAGTTTCAGGGCTTTTTTGTCCCAGGTGAAAGTGATGAAGAAGTTGTGATTCGCGGAATATGAGAATGCATTCTTTTCGATCAGATCAGATTCCTCTTTTTCGAATCTTCCGTTACCGTTTTTGTCGAATTCTTCAATGAGCATGGCGCTGTTCATCTCATCAAAATCCCAGTAGACATAAAAACCTGTAAGCGCCGAGTCATTCACCATGAACTTTGACATCACATCGATGAACATGTGCGGGTGAGCGTGTGCCGTGTTCATCAAGGCGGCACAGAAAATGACAAGTATTAGCAGCAGTTTTTGTGTTGTTGTCATGATGTGGAAACCCTGGATCGGTTTTGTTTTCAAAAATGGCTTGAAAGAGCGTATGGTACAAAGAAAAATAATGAAGTGCAACGAAATAATCCGGGTTAATCTTACCCGGGCTGATGAGGCAGCCGCAGATGTCAGTTGTATCGTTAAAAATCTGATACGCGGAAACGTGTATTGCACCGGGGTCGGGGATCGGTTTTGCAGAAGGCCCGGTTTGTATTAGGTACAATGATTTTGCAGTGAACCGTGCTGTCGCGGTTTGAGTACGGACCGCGGCAGAACGTTCAGGTTGTAGAGCTACCTTGAGATTTGAATCCTCTTGGATCTGGATGAGTTGGTCCGTCCCATAGCTGGAAGGCCTGAAACAGTCAGTCCGTCCCCCTCCTCAGCTAAAGCTCCGCCCACTTTCTGCCGATAGAACTAAAAGGAGAAAGGGATTTTCTCCTCCAGCCGCATTTTTTGCGGTTACCAACTTCAAGGGACTGAATTATGGGTGCTAAACGGCCGAAAAGGCCCGACAGGTTTTCCGGAAAAGGAAAACCAACCACCGGAACAGATAAAAATGATGCCGCCGGCGGGACCGCTGCATCCAAGGACCAGGATGCCCTTCTTAAAGGAATAAAAAACCGGATCCGTCAGGGCTTCTACAACAGCGATGACGTCCTGGAAGACCTCAGCGACTCTTTCACCAAAGCTGTCGATGTCATGTATTGACTTCAGCTTCCTCCTTTTTTATTGTATATAATCATCATATATCCGCAGTCTTGACCGTCTGAGGCCCAGAGGGTAAAATCTACTCTCCGGCAGATCTCCTGTTCGGGCACTTACTCGTATTTCGAAAGGCTTTGTATGCGTGCTGCTGTCTATTCTCATCGTTTGTGGGTTGTTCTGATCTTTTCGTCTCTCTTTTTCTCCTGCGGTTTCAAGCCCGGTCCCCAGGTATTGATAATAGTGGGAGAGGCCTCCTATAAAAGTGGTGATGACCTGAAAACGCTTAAGGAGGGGCAGAAACTCGGAACTGCAGATACGGTCATCGTGCCGGGTAATTCAAAGTTGAAGATGAGCAAATCGGAAAGCTACCTGTATGTGAACAGGGAAAGCCGCTTCCATCTGGAAAAAACGGGGGAGGGTGACGCTTCGTCGCTTGTGCTGCAGGAGGGGGAACTGTTCGTAGTTGCACGCAAGAGCAGTGTGATTGTATGCAAGCTGAAGGATCTTACGGTTAAGTTCGACGGGGCTGATGCGGCACTGAGGTACGACAGTCAGGGTAATCCGGTGGTGGAGGTGCTTGCGGGAAAGGTGATCGTGAAGCAGACTGGGATGGATATGATCGTGGGCTCCTGCCGGGAGGTACGGTTCAGGTCTGGCCAGGCGCCTCAGGAGTCCAGGCTTCACAGAGGGGCGGCTGAGCGCTTGAAAGGCTGGGTGGGGGAAACCGCCGTTGGCATTCCGGTGAAGATGAGCGGTTGTTTCAGAGATGTTGAAGAACCGAAACGGGATACGCTGGTTCATGCCCGTATACCGCAGCTGCAGTTTGAAAGCGATCCGCCCGATGAGTTCAGGACATCAGAGACAAAAAAAGCACTCCGTCCCCGAAAATCCGGGCCTAAAAAGGCAGTTTCTCCCCAAATGGAGAATACCACGCCGGAGCCGGAAATAAAACTCCTCATGCCGGTTCAGGCTAAACCAGGTCAGAAAGTTCCGATTAAAGTCGTTTCGGAATCGGGCAGAGCTCAAAGCCTTTCCTACCGTTTCGATTTCGATGGGGATGGCAGATTCGAATTACCCGATGACGGGACTTTTGGAAAGAAAGATTCGGTTTCGTTTGCATTTTCACAGGAGGGGGTAATACCGGTGAGAGTGGAAGTGAGGGACAGTTCAGGAGTAACTGTCACAGCCCGGCGTAATATTCTCATAAACAGTCCGCCGCAGGCGAAATTGGAAGCGGACATTGAGACGGGTACAACCGGATCGGTGTTCACTTTTGACGCTTCAGCCAGCGGCGACCCGAGGGATTCACTTCTTCTCTTCAGATGGGACCGCAACGGGGATGGTACATGGGATTTTCCCTCTGACAGCGGGTTTTCATCTTCGGACACCATTTTGCGGATTTGGGAAAAGCCCGGGAAGTATAAAGTGGGTGTTCTGGTGAGAGACCGGCAAGGGGCGTGTGATTCGGCCTGGGTTTCCGTCGAGGTGATTCAGGGTTTTTCGGCCGGACCCGTTTCGGGTCCAGAGAAAGCGTCTCCAGGCCAGAACGTCTCGTTCAGCTGTACGCTTCAGGGTGAAGCCGAAATTGCCGGTTTCAGATGGCGTTTTAAGAACGGCAACATTCTGATGGAAAGACAATCGGAGCACCCGGAGGTGACGGTGGCGTTCCGTATGCCGGGGGTGTATGAGGTGGCATGTGATGTGCAGGGTAAAAATGGGGTTCTGTCCACACAACAAACGTCGATCCGAATCGAAGACAGTTTTCTTGAGGTCAGTGCTGGCGGGCCCTATTCCGGGCAGGTGAACAAGGCAGTTTCGTTTAGAGGTGAGGCGCGGAGTGCTCACGGTAAAATTGTTCAGTACGGGTGGGATTTCGATTGCGACGACAGGATCGATTACAGTTCAGCTGAGTCCGCGGAGGCGCAGTATACTTTCAGGAAGGCGGGGAAGCACAAGGTGTGTTTCTCGGTGACGGCTGCTGACGGATCGGTCGGGCGGGACAGTGCGGTAGTGGAGATCGGTCATGAGGCTCCGGTCGCGGATGCAGGAAAGGACATAGTGTCCCGGAAGGGACGCAAGGTGAAACTGGTTGGCAGCGGCAGCGACTCCGACGGCAAAGTGGTCAGATATGAGTGGGATTTTGACGGTGACGGGGTATTCGACTGGAGTTCGCAAACTTCTGGTGTTGTCGAGCATGTTTTTGACGTATATTCATATCCGGTACTGAGGGTTACCGATGCGGACGGAGGAGTCGGTTTGGATACAGTCAAGGTCGTCGTCTGTCCTGAAGGCATGGTAACTGTTGAAAGCGGCCGTTTTTGCATAGATGAATACGAGTGGCCCAACCGTCGCGGTTCCGTGCCAGGGGTGAATGTGACCTGGTATGAGGCGAAGAAGGCCTGCGAGAAGGCGGGCAAGCGGCTCTGCACCGCAGGTGAATGGAAACAGGCCTGCACAAACGGCAATGATAAATTCTCTTTTCCATACGGTAGAAAATTCGAGGCCGGGAAGTGCAACACTCTCGGTAATCCTAAACAAACTAACCAACTGAGTGCTTCGGGTTCTTTTCCTGAGTGTGCCGGACGGCTTTCGGTTTTCGATATGAGCGGCAATGCGGCAGAGTGGACAGCTTCCGGCGGTGGTGAAAATGCCGATGTGTACGGCGGTTTTTACCAGAGCGGCGAAAAGGAGGGAAGCTGTTCTTCGCGGCTCGGGCTTGCAAAGGACAAGAAGTACTTCTATACGGGATTCAGATGCTGCAAGTAATACTGAGAAAAATAAGCAGATACTATGAAAGCGGGAACCGCTGGTGGCTTCCGATTGTAAGCGGACTTCTGTTTTCGCTTTCACTGCCGCCTTTCAACAGTATGCTTCATCCGCTTTTCACACCCTTTCCTCTGCTTTCCTTCGTGGCACTCGTTCCGCTGTTCTTTTTCGCCACCAGAAGACCGCGGAAAAAGGCCCTGTCCCATTCCTATATCTATAGTGTTTTCATGGCGCTGGGGCAGTACTACTGGATAGGTTTCGTCACAGCCGAGGGGCTGTGGGCCATTATTTTAGTCGGTGTGGCACTGATTTCCATGGCTGTAGGGGTTTTCTACTTTTCAGCTGCTTTGCTGTTCAGGCTGACCAGACGTTTTCTTCCCCGGATGTACATTTTGGTCTTCCCGGCGGTCTGGGTGCTTATCGAGTACAGCCGTACACTGAGTGACATATCGTTTCCCTGGTCACTGCTTGGATACAGTTCCGTGGGTTTTCTTCCTCTTGCCCAGTTCTCCGCCTTTACCGGAGTCTGGGGTCTCTCTTTTCTGATAGTTCTCGGAAACATTTTCATTTGGGAACTTCTTCTGAGCCTGCGGACTAATGAGAATATTCAGCAGAAGTGGATTCACTGCTGCGTGTGGGGAGCGCTTGTTGTGGGGATTGTCGGGTGGGGAATGTTTCGTATGGGAAAGGATCCGGAGCCTCAGGGCGAGATGAAGGTTTCTCTTCTTCAGAGCCATATGGATCAGTTCAACTGGGCTGACAATTCGATAGATTCTGCATTTACCATAAGTGAGTCGATGATCGACGAGGCCGCGGTGGAGAAACCCGATCTGATTGTTTTTCCTGAAAGCGGACTTCTCTGTTTTCTGGACAGGAAAATCAGTTACCGCAGAAAAGCTATGTCATGGGTCAAGAAGACCGGCATTCCTTTCATAGTCGGGGCTCTTCACTGGGATAAGGCTTCCGAGGGGTCACCCTATGAATATGACGTCTACAATACGGCGTTTCTGGTGGAGTCGGACAGGCTGATTCCTTACCACAAGATAAGGCTGGTTCCTTTTTCCGAAGGCATGCCTTTCGAGGCGCAGTTTCCGATTCTGTCCAGGGTGAATCTGGGTGAGGCGGATTTCATGAGGGGGACAGAGGAGACTGTTTTTGAAATCGGTGAGAATATCAAAGCGGCACCCTACATCTGTTATGAAATAATCTACCCCTCGTTTGTGCAGCGCCGGCTCGAGAAGTCAACCAATCTTCTGGTCAATGTGACAAACGACGGTTGGTTCGGGCGAACCTCCGGTCCCTACCAGCATGCCGCGATGGCTCAGATGCGATCCATAGAAAACGGTATTTCGCTCGTCCGTTCAGCTAATTCGGGCATCAGCATGTTTGTCGATCCGTTCGGAAGGGTTCTGTCCAGAACCGGTCTTTATGAGCGAGCCATTCTGACCCATACAGTTCCTGAATCCAGAATACACACTTTTTATTCGCAGTATGGTGACTGGTTTGTTTCCCTCTGTGCTCTTATCGTGCTGGTCGGTGCGTTTGGGGCTTTTCTTTTCAGAAAACGGCCCGATGGGGTAATTACAAGGCCACTGCTTGTGGAAGAGCAGAAGCTGGCGCCCAACCACTAATTCATTTGCAAAAGGTTCGCTTTGACCAGGTTACCGATCCGTGCTGTTTATGTCGCCGGCTGTATCTGGATCAGAAACAGTCGTGAATACTCTGTTATCAGTGCGGTTGTGTTCATGGAAAAACTGTGCCGCCTGCGAAAGCCACATCAGCCTCTCTTCGGGGCTCATGCCGGAAAAGCCGGTATGTCCGTCGAAATCCTCACTTGACAGGAATCGGATGGAGTCGGCGAACCTTTTTTTTCCATTATGCGGAGACATTCGGTTCATATCTACTGCGATTTTCCTCTCTGGCGCAACAGTTCGCTTATATCCAGCGCATCTTTACTCCTGAGCGGCCTGACAGCCTGCTTCATCAGAATCAGTCTCTCCTTTGAAATCACCAGCATAGGGTATCCGGCGATTTTGATAGTGACGGAATCGGAGAGAAGCCGGTTGTAGGAGTAGTCTTCGGTGAGAAAGATGTCGACCTGTTTCCAGGGTTTGTCCCGGTCTGCAAATGTAAAAACCCTCGCGTTCTTTTCTTCAATGAGAGTTCTGATTTTGCCGGGATCAAGAAGTGTTTCGGATGGAATGGGGATACGCGGTTCCAGTTCGATTTCCCTGAGTGCGCGGATGAACCTTCTGATGTTCTCCTGTTCCATATCGATGCTGATATCCAGATCGAGAGTCATCCGTTCGACTCCGTGCAGAACCGCAGCCACTCCTCCGCAGATGATGAACTTCACCTCCGCCTTGGTGAAAGAGACCAGCATATCGGTAAGATGGTTGTTACTCATTTTAAAAACATCGAATGGTGATCAGAAAGAGCAAAGATTGGAAAATTCAGGGTTCAAACAGAAATGATCACTTTGAAAGTGATTCTTAGAATAAAACTAATAAATGGGATGGTGCTCATGGGGTTCTGAGAGTTAAAATGATCGGGTCATCTCTCTCTGAGGGAGTAGATACAATAATGTATATTAAAAATCTTTGCATACAGGTCGGTTGAGGACAATGGACCGTGAATTCTAGCACAAATTCCTACAGGAGCATTTTTTCATGCTTGATATTCAGAGAATAAGGGAAAATCCGGAAGAGATAGGTCAGGCTGCGGTGAGAAAGAAAAGTCCGGTGGACATCAAGGATATTCTTGATCTGGACGGAAAGCGCCGGGAGGCCATACGGGAGGTCGAGCGGCTGAAGAATCTGCGTAATTCCCGTTCAGGCGAAATCGCGAAGCTGAAAAAGGAAAAGAAGGATGCCACTGCCCTTATTCAGGAAATGAAGCAGGTATCGGATACCATAAAACAGCTGGATGAGAAGCTGGGTGAATATGAGAACAGCCTGACATATCTGCTTCACAGGGTCCCCAATGTGCCGCATGAAACTGTTCCTCACGGCGAGAGCGAAAGTGACAATGTGCAGGTTTTCGAGTGGGGAGAGAAGCCTCAGTTTTCCTTCAAACCCAAGGATCACATCGAGCTGGGAACGTATCTGGACATAATTGATTTCCCGCGCGGGGCCAAGGTGGCCGGAGCCGGATTTCCGGTTCTAAAGGGCAGGGGGGCACAGCTTGAAAGAGCACTGATCAGCTTCTTTCTGGATACCCACACTCAGAAAAACGGTTACACCGAGGTGTTCCCCCCGTTTCTGGCCAACCGGGAGAGCCATTTCGGAACGGGGCAGATCCCCAAAAGTGAAGATCAGATGTACTATATAAACGAAGATGAACTGTTCTGCATACCCACCGCCGAGGTACCGGTCACCAATCTTCACAGGGCAGAGATATTCGACCCCTCTGAGCTTCCGGTGAAATACTGTGCCTACAGCGCCTGTTTCAGACGTGAAGCGGGTTCTTACGGAAAGGAAACCAAGGGATACCTCAGAGTGCATCAGTTCAACAAGGTGGAGCTGGTGAAGTTCGTGGAGCCGGAAAAGTCCTACGAGGAGCATGAGAAGCTCAGAAGTGATGCTGAGGGCATTCTGCAGGCCTTGGGGCTCCCTTACAGAGTGCTTCTCCTTTGTGATGCCGATCTGTCTTTTGCGGCCGCAAAATGCTATGATCTCGAGGCCTGGTCGCCTGCAGAAAACCGTTATCTCGAGGTTTCCTCCTGCAGCAACTTCGAGGATTTCCAGGCCAGAAGAATGAACATACGGTATCGGGCAAAGGAAAGCGACAAGCCTCGGTTCGTGCATACACTCAACGGAAGCGGACTGGCGACTGCCCGCATACTGGTGTCGGTACTTGAAACGTATCAGACTGAAAAGGGGACGGTTATGGTTCCGGAGGTTCTGCGTCCGTACATGAACGGTTTGACGGAGATTACTCCCGGGTGAATTCTCCGCTGAGGTCATTGGAGAACGGGCGGCTTTACAATCTGATCATGAAAGTACAGCCGTTTTCCGGAAGAACTGTTCTTCTTATAACCTGCATCGGGGCGTTTCTGTTCTACATTGTGTTTTTCAGGGCTTTTATCGGGAGTCTGCGTGTTCAGACTGAACAGTCCAGTTCCGTGTACGCGGAGCTGATCTCCTCTCTTCTGGAGGAGGATATGAGCCATGAGGAGAAAGGTGCGCTTTTCAGAAAAGTCTTCCGGCAGAGCTCCAATCCTCTGGTTGTCACCGGTCTCAACGGTGAGCCTGTTTACTGGGCCAATATAAAAAAGAGAAGGTTTCTGACTGAAGAGGTACTTCCGGACCCGGACCATGCCGGAAAGACTCACTACCGATATGTAAAGAAGCGGGCGGATCGTTACCGCGGGAAATTCACTCCGCAGATTATCAGATCGAAAGAAAACGGCAGTGCGTGGGGTTATCTTGTCTTCGGATCCAATCCGTTTATCGACAGCCTTTTCTGGATGCCGTTTATCGAAATCGGACTTCTTCTGGGGATAATCATAACCACCTATTCATCATTTCGCAATATACGGATCACCGAACGCAGCAATTTGTGGGTTGGATTGGCAAAGGAAACTGCGCATCAGCTGGGAACTCCCATCTCATCTCTCATGGGGTGGGTGGAATATCTGAAGTCTGTCCGGGATTGTGATGTGAAAGTAGACAGAGATGAGCTTCTTCTTCAGGTGGAGAAGATCTGTGAAGACATGGACTACGATCTCAAAAGGCTCAAAAAAGTGACGGCCCGATTCAGCCAGATCGGCTCCGTTCCCTCACTTGTCAGTCACAATATCAACGATTCCGTATCCGATGTCATCAGTTATTTTAAAATCAGACTGCCTCTTCATCGCCGCCGGATCACAATGGAGGCGTCTTTTGGAGAACTCCCACGGATAGCCGTGAACCGTGAACTGCTTGAATGGGTGTTTGAAAACATGATAAAGAATTCTATCGATGCCATTCAGAAATCTGATGGAATCATAGAGATCAGGACCGAGTATGTGGGATGCGACCATCTGGTCAGAATTACTCACAGGGATAACGGTAAAGGGGTTCTCAAAGAGGATTACAGAAAGATTTTCGCCCCCGGCTACACCACCAAGAAAAGAGGGTGGGGACTGGGTTTGACTCTTGCAAAGCGGATCATTGAAGATTACCATGGAGGTCGGATATACATAAGCTGGTCTCAGAAAGAAAAAGGAACAGTCTTTACTATCGACCTGCCTGTAAGGTCAGTGGGCAAGGCGGTGAAAGTTGAAGGAGCAGTGCAGAATGGGAATGCGTAAAAGAGTGCTGTGGGTTGATGATGAAATAGAATTCCTGCGTTCGCATATAATGTTTCTTGAGACTCGCGGGTACAGTGTGTATCCGGTTTTCAGCGGTGATGATGCGGTGGAGCTTATCCAGCAAAATCCCTCTTCCTACGATATCGTGCTTCTGGATGAGCAGATGCCGGGAAAGGACGGGCTCACTACTCTGGGGGAAATAAAGGAACTGGAGCCGGATCTGCCGGTGGTCATGGTTACTAAAAGCGAAGAAGAGCGGGTGATGGAAATCGCTCTGGGGAAGAAAATCGACGGCTACCTGACCAAGCCGGTCAATCCCAGCCAGATTCTTCTTGTCTGCAAGAAAATTCTCGATTCCAAACAGCTCATCTCTCATCAGCTCTCCGAAAGGTATCTGCGCAACTATACGGAAAACCGCACTCATATCGCCCGTCCCATGAGTATCGTGGACTGGATCAGGCTCTATGAGTCACTGGTCAATTGGGATATCGAGCTTGACCGGGCCGACAACGAGGGGCTCCGCCAGATGCAGGCGGGACAGAAATCCGACTGCAATGCGCTTTTCTGCAGCAGTGTCGCTGAAAACTACGCCAGGTGGGTCAAGGGCGAGGGGAAGCCTCCGCTTATGTCGGTTGATATACTGGACAAGGTGGTTGTGCCCCAGCTCAGGGAAAACAAAAAAGTTTACCTGATAGTGCTGAGTGGAATGAAGCTGGATCAGTTCGCGGGGATCGAATCGGAGCTCCGCGGGATGTTTTCGGTTGGGAGGAAGAGGTACATTTCATCGCTTCCCACCACATCGGAGCACACCAGAGCATCACTTTTTTCAGGCCAATACCCTGAAGCGCTTAAGGAACCGTTTCCCGATTTTCTTGCCTCCGGCTACCGCGACCCTTCTCAAATAGCCAAACTTGTCTCGTGGGGGCTTGACCGGTCGGGTATCAGCGGCCTGGAACCGGAAGTGATAAGCCACAGGGATGCCGCCGACAGCCAGCAGCTGCTCTCCTGTGCGGAATCGGTAACCAGCGGTCCCTCTCTGGTGACTGTCGTGGTGGATGTCATCGGTCAGTTCATGCAGAAGCACTCCTGCGAGATGCTGCTTAAAGAGATGGCCCCGGATGAATCCGCGTTCAGGAAACTGACCCAGTCCTGGTTCCAGCATTCATCCGTTCTGCAGCTGCTTAAAAAACTGTCGCAGACCGATTCAGTTGTCATCCTGACTTCCGATCACGGCCATATTCTCTGCAGCCGGGGAACGGAGGTTTACGGCACCAAGACACTCGGGGAGAATCTCAGGTGCATTTTCGGTGAAAACCTCTCCGCGGATGAAAGGAGAGCGGTGGTCCTCAACGAGTTGTCGCATTTCAAGCTGCCCGCACCTGCTCCTGACTGCAAATGTCTCATGGCCAGGGAAAATTACTACTTTATTTATCCTGAACAGTTTGAACACTACCGCAAGCAGTACCAGAACAGTTTTCAGTACGGCGGGATTTCCATGGAGGAGATGATTATGCCACTGTGTATCTGCAGGCCCCTGGAGAGGTAGCACGATATGAGGCAGGTGACTAGTTCGGCTCAGGAAACCCGGGAACTGGGGGCGCGGCTGGCCAGGAGGGCGCAGCCGGGTGATGTCTATGCCCTGGAGGGCGATCTGGGCACAGGCAAAACGGAGTTCGTGCGGGGATTTGTGGAGGAGTTGATCCCCGGAGCGGCGGTGCGCAGTCCCACCTTTTCCATAGTCAATACCTATTCCTCCGATCGCTTCCCGGTCTTTCATTTCGATTTTTACCGTCTGTGTGATTCTGAGGAACTTGATACAATCGGTTTTGATGAGTACACAGGCGGGGACGGGGTTTGTCTTATCGAATGGGCCGATATGTTCAGGGATGCTCTGCCTGAGAACACGAAAGTGATTTGTTTTGGGGATGAGGGGGAGTCGGAGCGCGTGGTGGAGTCGGAATTTGAGTTCTGAAGGTGTTAAAGGGTGGGGGGCGGGATT
>JBKHHW010000241.1:0-4027 GCA_046538945.1 Chitinispirillaceae bacterium
CTTTTTTTTCTCAAGCATCTGAATTTTGGCTTTTATTTCAGAAGGGGTCGGATTGGATGATGTCTGCCGCATTTGTGATTTGTCCTGCTGGGGCGGTTCCGGTTCAGGTACCGGGTCAGCTTGCGGTGCAGGGGCCGGCTGACTTTGAGTGTCAGTCTTAAGATGAGGTTTTGAGCATCCGGCCGTCAGAATGAGGGAAGAAAGACCGAGCAGAAGTAACTTTTTCATAAAAACTCCTTTGTGAGTTGTATCTGGGTGATTAGACGAACCGGTATTACAAATTATAAACTATTTGCTGCTGATTTGGGAAGGGAAAGGGGGAGAGAAACGGGCAAAAGCTCCTTTTAGAGCAGGAAGATGTTCAGGAGAAGGAAAAAAACTGAAGTCGCATCAATAGGTAACGTGCAGGAAAGGGCGGGTATTTTTGAGAAAGCATATAGTTAACCGGGGAGGAGGGCATCAGGCGAAAATCCCGCAGCTGCCCCGGAGGTACTGTGTCAATAAGTCACCTCCGGGGTGGCCTAAGTGATTGATTTTGTGAGGGTGATCTGGGCAGTAACGTTAAAAAGAGCCCTGTGGGGAGTTCATTTTGGGAAATAAGTCCCAACGAGTGGTGGCGCATCCTTCTTTACTCACGGTTCACTAACAATCCTCTCATACTTTAAAAGCATCTCGGCGCTATTTTCTAGATCATAATGTCTAAAAGGAGTAGTATGAATCTTACACCCCACATGACTTCCGCCTCCCCGCTTACGCTCGATGTGGGGATGTATGATGTGTTTGACCGCTTCCGGTCCAATCCCGCCATCCCCTTTCTTCCTGTCGTTGGGGAAGGGGGGGAGCCGCTTGGGGTTGTCCGTGAGTACGATCTGAAAAATTTCGCCTACGGCATGTTCGGCCGCGAACTGATAAGGAAATATTCTGTTAACGATTTTCTCCGTGAGTGCATCTGCTGTGAGCATGAGGATAAAATTGAAGAGATACTGATGAGGGCGGCGCAGAACCCCAATCCCGACGGTCTGATCATCACCGAAAAAGGAAAATACAGAGCGCTTCTTCTGGTTCCCGCTCTGCTCAAGCTATACGATGAGCTCAGGCTCGAGTCTCAGATACGGCTGTCCCAGGCCCAGAAAATGGAGGCCATCGGGAATCTGGCCGGTGGTATAGCTCACGATTTCAACAACATCCTGATGCCGATTCTGGGCTATGCGGAGCTTAGCAAAAAGATGCTTGTAAAGGGAGTGATGCCCGAGACGGGGTATCTTGAGCAGATAATCCAGGGTGCCCACAGAGCAAAGGATCTGGTGAACCAGATTCTTGCATTCAGCAGACAGAGGAAAAATGACTGCCATCCGGTGAAGGTGTCGACAGTAGTCAGGGAAGTGCTCAAACTCATACGACCGACCCTGCCATCCACCATCAGCATTGAATCGGACCTGAAAGAGAAGGACGCCACGATTCTGGCCGACCCTACCGAGATTCATCAGGTGCTTATGAATCTTTGCACCAATGCCTATCACGCCATGAGGGAAAACGGGGGAACGCTTGCAGTTATAGTCGAGTCACACAAGGGACCGCTTAAGGGGTGGTCGGAGCATGAAAACTACTGCATGGATGAGGAGGAGACTCTGCTCAGGCTCACTGTACGCGATACCGGACACGGAATAAATCCCAATGTGCTGCCCAGAATATTCGAGCCGTTCTTTACTACTAAGAAGCAGGGCGAGGGAACCGGAATGGGGCTTTCGGTTGTCCATGGGATCATTTTGAAATACAAGGGGGCTATTTCCGTT
Organism: Chitinispirillaceae bacterium; assembly: GCA_046538945.1. GTDB lineage: Bacteria > Fibrobacterota > Chitinivibrionia > Chitinivibrionales > Chitinispirillaceae > JAEZKC01. The sequence goes on from JBKHHW010000241.1 coordinate 1,794, forward strand.
GAAAGTTCAAATGATGGGACAGCCTTTCACATTTACTTCCGCACCTGCGACGAGTTCGTGTCGCAAAGACCCTCCTCGGGTACAGATCCGGATGCAAATGAAGCTGCAACTGAGAATCTGGATGTTCTGTTCGTGGATGATGAGGAGATGATTACCGAGATTGCAAAGAAGATGCTTTCGAGCTACGGGATTACCGTGTTTGCGGTGAATGACAGCAGGGAAGCACTTGCTCTTTTCCAAAGAGATCCGTACAGGTTCGACTGCGTGATTACCGATCAGACCATGCCGGGCTATACCGGAGGGGACCTCACCCGCAAAATGCTCAGAATCCGCCGGGACATTCCGATCGTGATCTGCACCGGCTACAGTGACACTCTGTCTGCTGAATCGGCTCTGCTTATCGGGGCGCGCGATTATGTGCTCAAACCGATTGATTTCAGAAAATTGAATAAACTGATCAGACGAATCTGTTCTGACGGTACAAGCAGAACAAGGGCTCAAAACCGGTTGCCTTCAGCAGTGGTGTGAGATTTTCAGATTGCCCGCATTTGGATTGCCTTTCCGTTTGAGATAGCGTTGACACTGCTTTTGCTTATCGTAGCCCAGCAATGTACCCAGAATGAAATCCTCCTCATCGTTGAGCTGGCACAGATCTTTGCCGCCGAAGGATTCCACCACCGCGACGCACTCGGGGCTTCCGAAGAACACGTTGATCTTGTGCCCGTTTACCTGGTGGATGCGGTAGGAGATGCCGTTTCGTATGAGTCGTTTTTCTATTGGCACTCTGTCCTGGGGAACTGAGGTGAGCAGGACCAGGTTGCGCAGGCCCTTTTTGTATTCGTATATGAGGTGATTGAAAAGATGAACCTGTTCCATTCCAGATCCTTTACGCAGTATGAAACCTTTCTGAACTTCTTTATGTATCAAAAAAGGGACCACTCCCGATCCGGGTTTGGAACGGAATTTGATAACATATTTATCTGATGTATTCTGAAAGGGGCTTGAAAAATGAATATCTGCACCAAGGTTGCGGGGATTACCGCGGCAGCTGCCGGGGCGGTGGTACTGGGAGGTTATCTGCTCCCCAAAGAAACTCAGGTTTCACGGTCGGTGGACATGCAGGCTTCCCCGGAGGGCGTGTTCGGTTTGATAAATGACCTGGAAAAACATCAGCTGTGGTCATCCTGGAAAGAGAACGATCCCACTATGGAATTTCACTACGGAGAGAAACGCGTGGGGGAAGGGGCACGGTATACCTGGACGAGCAGGCATTCCGGGGCCGGATCGGTGACAATCACCCGTTCCGTTCCCAAAAAGAGAATCGAGGTATTTCTCGATTTCGGCAAACAGGGAACCGGAAGAGGATTCTACACCATTGAGGCCCATAACGGGTCAGTCACGGTGACTGAGGGTTTTTCCACCTATTCGGGAAAGAGTATTCTGGACCGTTACTTCGGGTTGTTCATGAGAATCACCCTGCCGAAGTATTTTGATTCTGAGCTGGGTAACCTCAAAGAGGTGGCCCAAAAAATGGACCAGCTCCAGACTCATTAGCTCAGAGGCCGTCGATGTGTTTGTAGAATCCTTCACACGCGGAGCAAAGGGTATGTGACACCATGGCTGGAGCTTTATGAATCCACTGGGGAATAAAATCCCAGCGGTTATCCAGCTTCTGATGTCGGACCTTGCGGCAGTTTGCGCACTGGTAGATTATATCTTTGGTTTTAGTGGAGTGAAAAGCTGCATAAGGAAATAGGTCGGCTCTGTGTGGCTCTTCCATCAGAAGTGAATTGACTATCAGGTATCCCTCTGTGTTCAAAGGGTAAATAATCTGCTGGAATTTTCTGTAAACATCGGGGCTTGAACATTCGTAGGTGTGTTTCACTGACTTTTCCTGTGCTCTGCATCTACGGAAAAGCTCCAGGTAGAAGGATTTCATTACTTCCGGAACGGCGTTGAAAAACTGAGCTCCGATTCCCCAATTGCTGCTTATAGCGGGCTCGCCGTCGTTGTTTTGGGCGAAACTTTTCCACGCCTTGTTAAAATAAGCGATGGTGTAATTGTCCCGGAGCCCGAAAACCGTTCCCTCGTGGTTTTCAATATCAATCAGATCGAATCCGGTGAGAAGCTGTTTGAATTTTTCCATAGTTCACCCTTCAGGAATGCTCAATAGTTCGGATTTGTGTCGGTTTGCCTCTGGGGTGAACAGGTGAAATATCACGAGTTCACCCCCG
>JBKHHW010000242.1:0-3990 GCA_046538945.1 Chitinispirillaceae bacterium
ATCAATTCATCTGCCGGGATGCTTTCGTTTACATCTTTTCCTGTATTTGGTCTAGTGGTTCGATTCAAATTAAATCTGAAAAGGGGGTAGGTGATGAGGTCTTGTGTTGTTCTTCTTGCGTTTGTGATTGCTGCCGGAGCCAATCCGCTCAAACTGTTCAGGTGGAGCGGGGATTCGCTTCCGGATACGGTGACGGCGCGCAGGTACATGTCCGCGGGAGCGGCCTGGGTGGATGTAGATGATCTCAACAGCAGGCTGGGTGATTTCAATCTGGGTGAGTTCTCTCCCTACGGTCTGAACCTTGCGCTGGGGTGGAGCGTGTCACGTGACCGGCTGATAAGCGGCATGGAGCTGGAGGGCCTTTTCTGGCGCACCAACGAGATGGAGGATTCAAAGAGCAGTCTGTTTGCATCCCGTCTGATGTTCAATACCGGGGTCGATCTCTTGAAATGGCAGGGATTGTCCCTTTATCCTCTCGTGGGATTGGGGGTGGGTGTGAGCGCTCTCAAGGCAGGACCGGATGAGATTTCTTTTAACGAGGCTCTGGTGGCTCCTGAGCAGGAACTGAATATCTACCAGTTTACATTTCTGGTCGACGCCGGGGCCGGGTTCGATTACACTGTAGGTTCATTCCGGGGATATCGGAACATGGTGATCGGCCTGAGGGCGGGTTATGTGTTCGATCCGGCCGGGAGCAATGAATGGATGAGGGGGTTGACTTCGGTGACAGACGGTCCGGAGTTTCTTCTCAGGGGGCCATATGTGAGAATCGTTCTGGGAAATGCCTTCAGATTCAGTCCGGAGCGGATTCGGCGTATGCGCGGGAAGTCTAAAGAGTGATGATTTCATGATGAGATTGCGGTTGACATTAATCGCAATCTCCTATCCGGCTATGTTTCTGTTACCAGGCTTCAGTATCGTCTTGCTTCAGAATGCAGCGCGTGGCAGAAGTGACCTTTATTGGTAAAATTCCTGATGATCAGAATGCCTTCAGGGGTCGCTTGCTGACGGGGTGATTCCTGGTGTTCCGGAGTGGTGTTTCTGTACATGTTTATGACTCGTTCGTAGACACTTTTAGGCTGGACGCCTGTAAGTGCATGGATTGCTTTTTGATTTTTGAAGAATACCACGAAAGGCACGCTCGATGATTGGAAAAGATCGGAAAGCTGGGGGAAATTGTCCAGATTGAGTCTGTACATGGTGACATACTCCTCGTTTTCCCGGGCAACCTCTTTGAGCATCGGCAGCAGAATTCTGCTGGGAAGGCTCCATTCTGTGTAGACCTCGAAGGCGATAAGTTCGGGACCTGCCTCCTGGATAATCATTGTGAACTGGTTTTCTGAGTGAATTTCCGTGATGATATTTTTCTGTTTCCAGAAGCCAGAGGCAAAGTAAATGAGCAGTATCGCGCAAAACAGACAACTTAGTAGTTTGGATATTCTGCTCATAAATGATCTCCCTGGAAACTTTTGCAGAGGGAGCAGTACCGGATATTTCTCTGTCTATCATTATGCGCAAAGAGCAGACCATGGTTATTCATCTGTTTGGCATGAAAATTGTTGGGTTTGTGAGCTCCCTGGAGGGTGGATGTGATTAAAAAGAAAACAGGTTCAGAAGTGAGAAGTACCAATAAGAATATCATGGAGGTCGTGGAGCTTGCCCGGCAGCTGCTTTTCTGCGCCGACAAAGGCGATTTGCAGAGAGAGGATGCAGGCTGCGGAGTGCTTTACGGAATAGTGAGAGACTGCGCCTACAGGATTCAGAAGCAGGCTTTGAAGGAGATAGACGCGCACAAAGCCGGAGGAATATGGGATGTTAAGAATGAGTAGAAAATGATCGTGGGTATTGCATCTTTTTGACTGATAACTATTTTATATACAGCTTTCACAATCCAGGAGGATTACATGCTTAGTGAAAAAATGCAGGCGGCTCTTAACGAGCAGATCAACAAGGAGATGTTTTCAGCTTATCTCTACATGTCTATGTCGAACAAAGCCGATTCCATGGGACTTAAAGGAACTTCAACCTGGTTCATGGTGCAGTATCATGAGGAGATGGTTCATGCTATGAAGATTTACGAGTATGTGAACCGCTGCGGGGGGAATGTGGAGCTTGAGGCTATTGCAAAGCCCGATTCCGACTTTCCCACCATATCGGTGATGTTTCAGAAAGCTCTGGAGCATGAGCGTTTCATCACCAGGAGCATCAACGAACTGGTAGATATTGCCGTTTCGGAAAAAGACCACGCGACTCAGATTTTTCTTTCCTGGTATGTGACCGAGCAGGTTGAGGAGGAGGAGTCTGTTAACGATATCCTGCAGAAGCTCAAGTTGATGGGAGACAATCCCGGAGCTCTTTACATGATGGATAAGGAGCTGGGTGCCAGAACCGTGAACGTGCCCACCGACTTTTCCGCGGGAGTCGAAGCTGCAATGGGTGAGTAGTGTAGAACCAGTCAATTTCCACTCTTTTCATTCAATACAAGGAGGAATTCATGAAACGTTATGTCTGTAATGCCTGTGGATATGTGTATGACCCTGAAGCGGGAGATCCGGACAATGGAATCGCACCTGGAACCGCGTTTGAAGATTTACCTGATGACTGGGTATGTCCTGAGTGCGGAGTGGGAAAAGACGAATTCTCACCAGAATGATTTCTGATCTGCAGGCCGGCTGGGTTCAGCCGGCCTCGCTTAACCCGCCCGGGAGGAAACGTGGTTGTCTGCAACTGTGCAATTGTGATTCTGGGAGCATCCGGTGACCTCACCAGGCGTAAGCTCGTTCCCGCTCTCGAGGCGCTGTATCATCAAGGCAGAATCGACAGGAGCAATATCATTGTGGGCAGCGGCCGTACTCCCTTCACGGATGAGGAATTCCGCAACCGCTTCAGTGCCGATCCCGAGTTCTCTTCCCAGCTTTTTTATCATCAGTACACTTCGGGTCTCAGGGAATTCATTTTCTCCAAAGGACAGTTCGAAAAGGTTATAGTTTTCCTTTCCCAGCCGCCGGCGGCCTACGCCCCCACGGCCCGGGAGCTTATTGCGGACGGGTTCGGAAAGGAGACCTGCATAGTTCTTGAGAAGCCATTCGGTTACGATTTCAGGTCTGCCCGCGAACTGAACAGAAAACTCGAAGCCTGTTTTGACGAGTCTCAGATTTATAGAATTGATCATTATCTGGCCAAGGAGGCGGTGCAGAACATCCTCGTGTTCAGATTCGCAAACTCTCTTTTCTACCCTGTGTGGAACAGCCGCTATATCGAGTCTATCCAGATAAGCGCACTGGAGGAGGAGGGGATAGTCGAGCGGGGTGCATATTTTGACAGGGCGGGTATTCTGCGTGATATGGTGCAGAACCATCTTCTGCAGCTTCTGTGTCTTCTCACTATGGAGGCTCCGGTAAGTCTTGATTCGGAGGATATCCGTGCGCAGAAAATCGCAATGCTGCGTACAATGCAGATTACTTCCTGCAACCGCTTTCAGTATAGTGGGTACAGAAAGGAAAAGGGTGTATCGTCCGATTCTGAAACCGAAACCTATGCGGAGCTCAAGCTCAGGATAAACAACTTTCGCTGGACCGGTACGCCTATATACATCCGCACGGGAAAGGCGATGCACCGAAGGGGAACCGAGATCGGTATACGGTTCAGGTCTCTGCCCAAACTGCTATATAACGAAAGCGGAAACCTCGACCAAAACAAAATTATATTCAAAATCCAGCCCGCGGAAGGTATCATTCTTGACCTGTCCACAAAAGTCCCCGGAAGCGATGTGTCTCTTGCGGGAACCCACATGAATTTCTGCTATAAGGATTCTTTCAAGGGGCGCACCCCTGAGGCGTATCAGAAGCTTCTTTTCGATGTGCTGGCGGGGGATCATACCCTGTTTGTCAGCGCCAGAGAGACTGAAGTGGCCTGGCAGCTTTTCGAGGATTATCTGGACAGGGGTGAGGTGACTCCTTACGCTCCCGGTTCCAAGCCGCCCAACAGCTT
>JBKHHW010000243.1:0-3982 GCA_046538945.1 Chitinispirillaceae bacterium
GGAGGGAAGAATGCTGGTATGGGCAATAATTTTTCTTCTAGTCGCACTGATCGCAGGAATACTCGGATTCGGAGGGGTCGCCAGCACCAGCGCAGGCATCGCAAAAGTGTTATTCTATATTTTCCTGATCCTGTTTGTCATTTCCCTTCTCGGTCAGATATTATGATTGTCATAACTCATGAAGAATTTTAAGCGGGTCTTCATTCTGGGTGCAGGTTTCAGCAAATCATTCAGTCCTGGCATGCCGGTCATTTCCGATCTCTCGGATGTTCTGTTCAATGATGACAACAACACTGACTATGCTGAACTGCGCTCCTTTGCATCCAGGTATTACGAAGCAAGCAATCACCTTCAGGATACCCGGGACATAGAAAACGTTGCCACGGTCATTCTCAACAAGAAAATATTCAAAAACGACATAGAGCGGCACCGTTTCCAAATCCTGCGCTATCAGCTTCTCAAACTGGTTCATCATCAGACAAAAAACCACAGGCTGGAACCAGGATGCAGAGACCAGCTCACCCGTTTTGTTTCCTTCTGCAGAAACAGCTCATCACTTCTCATCACCTTCAACTACGATCTGCTGGTTGAAGCCTGCTCGGACGTCTCCTACGGAATTGTAAACAAATACCAGTCCCAAATTCATCCAACGGGAACAGGAACAGACTACATAAAGCTACACGGATCCCTGAACTGGTTCAGAGCCAAAGGTGCCCAGCGTACAGATATAAACTCGGTATACCGGGTTGATGAACTGGATGAACACTTCTCGATTCACCGTTTCGACATTCCGGTTTTCATTCCGATGGCTCACGCTAAAGAAACCTTTCTTGACGGCACCCTCTTCAGCACTCTCTGGGCCCAGGCAATTTATCATCTGGAACAAGCCTCTGAAATTGTTCTAATCGGCTACAGCTTTCCCCTTACAGATATCGAAAATCTCTATTTCATTCTGAATTTCATCAGGAAAATCAGCCGAATAGTGATTTATTTCGAAAATGCAGCCGACAGCCGCCTGGAACGGCTCAAGGGTATTTTCGGAAGGGAGAGGGTGATCAACATGGATGCCAAGAAGTTCCTGTACCGGAGTTATCTGTCCTGAAAACGGTGCACACTGGCCATGGCATTCTCAACTGATGTATCTTTATACTGCTCATTCACTTTAAATTTGTCTCCAACCCCCTGTTTTGATCCGGAGTTGTACCTCTTCAATGAAATCTAGAATTATTTCAGTCCTTCTTTTTGTTACTCTTCTTCTAGTTCCCGATACTCTCTCCCAGTGGAAAACTCTTGAACCGGGCATTGCGCTGGGGACCTTTCATTCCCCTCTCTATCCGGAGAGTACAGATGCTCAGATTTGTGTGGTGAAGATAGATCCTCACCAGCATGAGCTGCACCTTTTCAACGCAAGCCACCCCAAACAGGGTAAAAATTTGTCAGCAAAGGAGTGGGCGCGTAAGGAGGGGCTCAAGGTGGCGATCAATGCAGCCATGTATCAGGAGGATTACAAAAGCAGTGTTTCACTGATGAGAACACATGGCCATGTAAACAATCCCAGAATATCCAAAGACAAAACGGTACTGGCTTTCCATCCGCGAAAGAAGAAACTGCCGCCAGTCAGAATTGTGGATATGCAGTGTGATGATTTCGAAAACTTCAGAGCAGATTACGGATCGATGGTTCAGTCCATCCGCATGCTCTCCTGCAGGGGAAAAAACGTGTGGCAGGAGAGCCAAAAACGCTGGAGCATCGCTTCAGTAGGTATTGATTCTTCAGAGAACGTGCTTTTCATGCATGTAACCACACCGCATTCGGTTCATGAATTCATCAATGTGCTGAAAAAACTGCCCCTGTCGCTTAAACGGGCGATGTACATGGAGGGCGGTTCGCCGGCCCAGCTTTTCATGCAGACCGATTCGGACACTCTTGAGTTTCTGGGCAATTACTCATCGGGAGGAAGGCCTACAAGCGCTCCATCTCTGCCCAATGTGCTGGGGGTGAGATAAGAAGCGGCATCTTGCCCCTAAGTATTTATTGACAAGATACCGCATGATCGGAATTTACCTGCTCACGCCTACTTTTTTCTGTTTCGAATATTTCTTTCCGTCCACCATCTCACCACTGACTCTGACCAGATAGATTCCCGGACCAACGAGTCTTCCCTTTTCATTGGTTCCATCCCACACGAATCCGTAGGTATTTGAAGCCTTGGCTTTTTTAAGCTCAGCCCCACTACTCATCACTACGTTCCCCACGGCATCGTAGATAACCACTTTACCGAAAACTCCCGATTTGCCCGGACGTAGGGGTCTGTTCGCTTCGATTCCTATCAGAACACCGGTTCTCTTGTTTCCTATAACATCCCTGTAGAATTCATACGTTCTGGGAGAAACGGTCTCCTCAATCACCGTGACGCGGGGAATAAAAGGATTTTTGCTTGTGGCTATTGAATTCTCGCCTTCGCTGTTCACTTCGATACTGTCGGGTTTCAGCCCGTTTCCCTCCACGACTATATACATCTGATCAACCGAATAGGTGATCTTTCTGGTGATAAGAGCGGAGCTTCCCGTTCTGCCGGAAACATCCACGAATTCCGTATCGGTACTTCTCCACTGGGCATGATCGGGGTGACTTACGTAGTTGCCGTACTTGTCTCTGATAACGGCCCATACAGTCAGTTCATTTTCATCTTTACCGAAATAGTAGGCCTTGAAATCATCTTCCGAATATAAACTGGTGACAACAGAATCAGGCTGGATGTCGAAATGATCGGCAGGGCCCGGCTTGACAAAGATCTCAATCGACTTTGCGACCGTCAGGCCTCTGTAGGTGTACACACCCGTAACAGTGTAGGTCTTGTGAGCCACAGTACTGCTGAACGAGGTGGAGTTACCGTTTGAAGATTCCAGTGTCGCATCATCGTCGCTGAGCTGCCATGTTATGCGACTGACTAATGAATCCGCACTTTCGTACTCTTCGAGCCATTCGTCCTTTCCATTGAAGAGTTTGGCGAAAATTTCGATGCTTTCACCTGCAGCAAGCGTGTCCCTGTCAGGCAATGGAATTTGATTCTCCGGATCACCTTCTTGGGGATAAAGCACCATGCTGGCCGGACCGGAATTGGCGAATACAACGACTCTGGACGAGGTAATACCGTCCACAGATCCCTGAATCCACCCCTCACCATTGTCATCACTCCTGAATGCCCAGGATTCCACACTAGTGGAAGGTCTCGGAAGAAAATCAAGCCCGCCGGATGTGAAGTCGACCCTCGCAGACTCCCACTCACCGTTATCGGAACGTTTTCCCCAGGCAACAAGGGTAGTGTCACTGTAGGCCCCAAGCTGCAGAGTATCGATTGGCACAAACTCTTCGTTAACAATCACACCCAATCTGATCTCCGTATAGGTGATATCATCCACCACCAAAACCGCATCATCCTCGAAAGTTGCGCTTCCGATCCGGGCGGTTACTCCAAGAGAAGTGCTTCCTTTGTCTGCCACCCGAACTGCCAGTCCCTGACCCAGTTCAGTTTTGGCTCCGTTTGATGCTGTGGCGATTTCACTGTCCCAGGTAGTCCAGGAAGCAGAACCGATTGGCGGTCCCACGGGGTAGCAGAAATTTCCGAATCCGTCTCGGGCTACAGCATAAAAATCGCTGCTGCTGGCCTGCTCGGGGCTGATGCGTAGGGTATCTAGAGGAGCCGGATTGCGCAGAGCGGACTGGTCAGGCCGGGAGGTGTCCGGTACAGCCCCCTCGATAACGACCGATGCGGGTTTGGCGGGAATGACCCGCACTCCTACAGTATCTCTGACAAGACGTTCTGCTTCAGCATCGTAGTAGGAAACCCAGATATTCACGGTTGTATATGCAACCGTAGGCATGAAATGAATGCTGTCACCCACACTTCCCACAATTTCTATAGAATTCTGAGGATTATAATCATCAATGATTCCCCAATCGAAATCGCCCGTAGGATTTG
>JBKHHW010000010.1:0-40806 GCA_046538945.1 Chitinispirillaceae bacterium
GTGGCAGCGGATTCTGTTTCCCCGTATGCCGGCTCCTCGGCTGTGTATGCTGATTCTGTATCCGTGCCGTAGGCCGAATCTTCCTCCGTGGCAGCGGATTCTGTTTCACTGTAAGTGTCCGCACTGTAATCATCTGATTCCGAAGCTGCTTCAGTTTCCGTGGAGTGGGGCGACTCTTCTTCGGTATAAATCGAAGGAAGATCCTCATCGAAATCACTCCAATCATCTGAAGCAAGAACAGTGAAGGCAGGAAACCATAGCATCATGAATGCAGCTACAGCTTTATTGATCCATTTTCTCATAACTTCACCCCCCCAAACAATTTTGCCCCGATCCCTGCGACCATGAACATAATATATATCGTGACCCGGACAAAATGTAAAGCGCTACTCGAGTATCACAATGGCAGCGCAATGGCTCTTTTCGTGACTGATAGATAAGTGGAACATATGAATAAACTCCCTTTGGAGTTCCCCCTTCAACCCGTCGTCACATACATCTATAATGGGTCGGCGACCATCAGCATTGGGCAATACCTGAATACTTTTCCAACCCGACAAGGGCTGGAGATGATCGGGAAGAGCTTTGTAGAAGGCCTCCTTTGCCGCCCAGCGCCCTGCATAATGAGTTGCCGAAAAGGCCTTTCGCGAACACCACTCTATTTCTGACAAGGTGTAGATCTTCTCCAAAAACTGATGTCCGTAGTTTTCCACCATCTTTGAAATTCGATCAATGTCTACAATATCTATTCCTACACCCCTGAACATACCAACAGTTCTCCGCTTCACAATACACGAATTCAAACGTATATTATATATTATTAAATCCACACAAACAACACACTATTTTCCCGGGATGATCAGTAACACTCTAAGAACTCAGATTCTCAGGACTTCTCCAGCATGCTTCCAACCTCCCTGATCACTCTTATTTCAACGGTTATTATCCTCTACGGAGTGACGATTCTTTTTTTCACGATCATTGTGGCCGGCCGGAAATCCCGATTTCCAAAATCCCTCCCTACATCCTCCCCCGGTGTTTCGGTAATAATTCCGTTCAGAAACGAAGAACACAACCTGAAACCGCTACTGCAATCATTGAAAAACCAAAACTACAAAGGAAAATGGGAAATCATTCTAGTTGATGACCATTCATCCGACAAAGGTCCGAAAATCGTTAAAGAAATGCAGAACGAATTCAATACAGTTCCACTTCATTTGATTCAACCCGAAAGCTCACACTCCAGCCTGACAAGCAAGCAGCAGGCGCTGGAATCGGGAGTTTCCTCAGCCGCCCATCAGCTGATCGCCTTTACGGATGCAGATATGGTTCTGCACCCGCAATGGCTCGAAAACCTGGTCCATTCCCAGCATGCCACTCAAAAGGACCTTATTTTTGGACATACCATAATAAAAAAGCCGGAAAAAGCATTCGGAATGCTGGAGGCTTTCCAGCTCGAATTTCTCTTTTCCTTCGCCTACGCTTTTTTCAAAGCCGACCTTACTGGTTCCTGTATGGGAAACAACCTGCTGGTTGTCAAAGATAGCTACTTGAGAAGCGGCGGTCAGAGTGCGATCGGATACAATATTGTGGAGGACCGTGCGCTGCTTGAGCTTTTCAGGCGCAAAGGGCTCAAAACCGGAGCGGCCGAGCCATTTCTGCCGCTGGCTACTACCCACCCTTCCCGTTCGCTCAATCAGTTCTATCACCAGATCCGCCGCTGGGCTGCAGGCGGGTGCCACCCCGGTTCCAACCTGTTTGCCGCCGGCATTCTCTTTTCGGTGCAAAACCTGCTCTTTCTCTTTTCAGTTCTGGGATTCATGCCTTTAATCATTTCCACATTGAGTTTCACGAACTTTTTCCTGAACTGGATATTCCTTATCCTCACATTCAGAAAAATTCACTCACCGTTTCGGACGTTACTGTTTCCGCTTTATTATATTTTCCTCATAGCAGAAACAATTCTTTTCGGCTTCTCTCTGCTGTTTCGACCCAGAATCGAATGGAAAAACAAAACGGTACAATAGTGCACGAAAAACCACTTCTCCTTCATTATTATGTTACCAACAGATGCAACGCAAGATGCACATTCTGTTCAATCTGGCAGCAAACGCCAAAAAAGGATTCAGATCCCGAAAGCGTCGAAAACAATCTGAAGCAGGCCCGCAGAGCAGGGTGCTCATTTGTAGATTTCACCGGAGGAGAACCACTTCTTCATCCAGACCTCCCCTCATTTCTGAAAATTGCAAAAAATGTCGGCTACATCACCTCTGTGACCACCAATTGCCTTCTTTTTCCCGAACGAGTCAAGGAACTTGCAGGACTCATCGATCTGCTCCATTTCAGTATCGACGCGGACACAGCTGAACTTCATGACAGAATACGGGGATGCAGGTCCTACGACCGGGTGATCGAAAGTATCGATTCAGCTCTGAAAAACAAGCTCTACCCCGACCTTCTTTTCACCTACACGAAAGAAAACATCGACGCTTTGGAGGGGATCTACAACCTGGCCAGACAAAAAAAGCTCATTCTCATTCTTGATCCGGTTTTCAGCACCAGCGGTCCCGACCGGCTCTGCACCGATATTCATAAAAAGGCCCTCGAGTTTTCCCGCAGACAAGGAGTCTACCTCAATACGGCACACCTGCTTCTGCGCAAGCAGGGTGGAAATCACACCCGTTCGCCTCTGTGCCGGGCAGTGAGCTCCACTTTGGTGATACTTCCGGACGACTCTCTTGCACTCCCCTGCTATCATCACAGAAATATATCCGTACCGATCAGAGGCAGGCTTTCGGAGCTTCTGAAAGGGGAAGAACGTTTGAAAGCGCTTTACATGGAGGGAAAATACTCTTTTTGCGAAGGCTGCCACATAAACTGCTATTTCGATCCGTCATACCAGTACAGATTTGACCGTATGATGAGAGAATCCCTGAAAAGCAAAATGAAGTATGCAGGAACAAAATACCTCGCTTACCTTCGCCCGCCTGTTTTCCCACACCTTTTTAAAGGTAAATACAGTTGAGAATTGCTTAGTTTTTATTGCCTCTTACCATGAACTAAATTAAATTATAAAAACGGTTATGTTACGGGCTTATATGGTACTGCCCTCTACTTAATCGAATAAATCAAATACCCGGAGCTGATTATGAACCTCAAAGATGTGAAATTGCACTTTTTATTTGTGTGTGCAGGTGCTGTACTGTTCTCTGCCGCTGCGGGAATCGTAACTGTCCCTTCGGACTCAACCAAGACAATAAGTGCTGCAATGAGCGTTGCACAACAGGGCGATACTGTGAAAGTTAAAGAAGGTGTGTACAAGGAAACCGTATATATAAGCCCGGGAGTTTCCCTTGTTTCCGAAAAACAGTTTGGAGCTGTGATAGACGGTGGCGGCCGAGGTACAATAGTGACCCTCGGCACCGGTTCATCCATAACCGGTTTTGAAATCAGAAACGGAACCATCGGAGTGCTATCCACCTCTTCTCAAACAAGTGTCGTTCAATGTAGAATCACACAGAATCAGCAGAGCGGAATCATGTGTGTAGGCAATCTGCCCAAGGTGGAGGACAATCTGATAGTGTTCAACAGAGGGTCAGGCATTCAGGGATGGGATGTCCGCACCACCAGCGCGTCCATAAATCACAACACCATTGTCTATAACGGGAATCACGGAATAGCTCTGGGCGGAAATTCCGCTGTGACGGTGGAGAACAACATCATCGCTTTCAACGACCAGTTCGGTATCAAACCGGGCGACGAGGCAGTCAGGGTGGAACTTATAAACAACAATCTGTACAGGAACACCAAGTTCAGCGGGACTCTGCCGGAGGACAACATAGCAGCTGATCCGATGTTTGTTGATGCAAAAAGACTTGATTTTAATATGATGAAAGAATCACAAAGCGTCGGAATGGGAACAGACAACCAGAATCTGGGCGCCAGAATAGAGTAAAGAATGCTAATCCAACCATATATGGGAGTATCGTCATGAATATCAGGAACGGTATAGCTGCCGCGTTCTCGTGTCTAGCAGGTCTTTTTTTATTTACAACCAGTCAGGCCGCCGTCATCAATGTGCCTTCAAGCGAAGCCAGCACGATTTCGGAAGCCATGATCAAGGTCAGAATGGGTGACACGGTATATGTCGCTCCGGGTGTGTACAAGGAACGGGTAGTTATGGCCCCGGGTGTCGCACTGATTTCAAAAGACCTTTTCAAAGCCGTCATCGACGGTAAGGGAAAGGGAACCGTGGTGGAAATGTCCAAAAACAGCACGATCTCCGGTTTTGAAATCAGAAACGGAACAATCGGCATTTTCTCAAGCGGATCTGGAAACGAGATCACCAGCTGCCGCATCATCAGAAACTGGCAGACCGGTATCATCACAGTAAGGCATCTTCCCAAAATCCAGGACAACATCATCGCATTCAACCGGGCTTCCGGTATCCAGGGTTGGGATGTGCGTTCAACGTCTGCATCTATTAATCACAACTCCATTGTCTACAATGGCAACCACGGAGTAGCACTCGGCGGTTCCTCAGAAATAATCATTGAGAACAACGTGATCGCATATAATGAACGATTCGGACTCAAGGTTCTTTCCGAAGAAGAGAAGATCCAGGTAGCCAACAACAATTTCTACAGAAACCTGTTTGCACCCAGCAAGCCGATTCCATCAGGAAACTTTTCCTTTGATCCAGCCTTTATAGCACCGAGAACAAATCTGAATTTCAGGTCTGATCCAGCACAGTGCTGTAAGGCGAAGGGTTCGGACAATGAGAATCTTGGAGCACGACTAACCTATTAATTCATAAGGACAAAACATCATGAGTACTAGTTTCTGTTGTAGGTTTATAAGGACCAGACTTGTCCTGTTGCTGCTGGGCGGGCTGGGGGTTATTTCCTCGGTGAAATCAGCCGGTCTACCCGGTGAATACCTGGTTTCCGATCGCTGGCGCCAGCTCTATTCCCATAACTCGGCGATTTCAAACCCTGCGTTCATCAACGAGGAGAATTATCTTTCGGCAAGATTCCTTTTCGCAAGCACTCTGAAACATTTCTATTCGCACGAAGCCGGAGTCACATATCCTATCGGCCTATGGTCAGCTGCCGGCGTGACCTGGGTGATGCAGGGAACAAGTGAATTCGAGTCTACCGACGAACTGGGTGAGGTTATCGATGGGCAGTTAGTCAAAGACCAAAATAACTATCTGGCCTTTACATTCGCACATAATATCTGGAGCGGTCTCACATTGGGAATGAACGCCAGTGTGATTCATCAGAATATTCCCCATATTGCTGAATCTAATGTATCAGGCGGGCCACAACTCGGATTTGGTGTGGATCTGGGTTTGACTTACAAGTTACTCCGTCATCCCCTGCTGGGTACTCATTTACTCGGTCTTTCCACTCAGAATCTCTTCACTATGATTCTGGACACAGACGAAACCTACACCCGTGCCCTGCGGGCCTCTCTTGCTTCGGATTTCTGGGAAAAAAGAATTCTTTACGGCGCGGATTTCACTCTGAAAGATATCGGTTCAAATCCAGGTGAATGGTTCCCGGACAGTACGTCCCAGATGGAGTGGGAATTTTCACAGAAACTGGGCTTCAACATTCTGAGACTCATCAAGCTCTATGTTCTGTCCGGATGGAACCAGGAGGGATTCGATCACTACGGATTCGCAGCAGGAGCCAACATGCCCGGATTCGTCAATGGTCGGGATCTTGAAGGACTGTTACAGTACACTTCTATTTACAATCAGAATACCGGAGATGCTTCACATTTAGCTTTTTACCTGCGGGCTGAAGTCGGACATCACAGAGAAGAAATCTATGCCAGAAAAATGGCCAAAGCTTCGACCATGTCTCCAAGCCTTCTCTACAATAAGGCTCTCGAGGCTTATTACGATGGAAAATGCTACGATGCATACTGGCTTTTTGCCCAGATCAATGTCGATTACCCGGACTTCTTCAAAAACGACTGGGTAAACTACTATCTGGGAGCATGTCTTGAGTGCATGGATATGCGTGAGAGTGCTGTTGAGGTATACAAGAAAACAAAAGAAAACTTTTCCCGCAGTGTGGCAGTACCGCATGTTGATCTGGGTCTGATGCGCGTATTCTACAGACAGGGCGAGTACGCCTCAGTGGAAAATCAGTTCAATACACTGAATCAGCTGGGTGTTCCCGATTCAATCAAACATCACAGTTACTACATCATGGGTCAGTCCGCTATTCAACAGAATGACTACACCCGGGCCCGCGAGCTTTTCACCATGATTCCTGAGACCCACCCTGATTATGTGTTCGCCTATCACTCTGCGGCGGTTGCCAACATGCTTGCGGACAACATTCAGGGTGCCATTTCCGACCTTGAATCTGTAATCCAGATAGAACCCGAAACTGAAGAGCAGAAAGAAGTAATAAACCGCTCCTATGTCTTTCTGGGATATCTCTACTATGAAGACCTCTCAATTGAAGGAGCATTGGCAAGAGCTGTAACAGCTCTGAGACAAGTTCCAGAGAAAAGCTATTACTACCAGGACGCACTTATGGGATTAGGTTGGACAGCTCTGAAAGCACGGCAGTGGCATGATTGTCTGTCAGCCGGATCGAAACTGTCAAAAGTCGCTACTGATCCGGTTCTGCAGTGTGAAGGAAAACTGCTGCAGGCCTATGGCCATTACATGCAGAAGCAGTACGATAATGCTGTAAAACTTCTGGATGAAGCTTCCGCTAAAATCGAAAGCTACTCGGTTCCCACCGAAGCTGATCTGAGCACTCGCCAATCTGAGTACAGCAGTGTAAGATCCCAGTATTCACAGTTGGGATCACAGATGACCGAACTTAGCATGGCCCGCCAGTCCGCGATTGTGCAGAACTCAGTAGACAGCCTTCGCTCACATCAGAAAGACATGAAGGGTGAAATTGATGATTTCCTCGAGTATACTGATGAATTCGAGCGTAGCAAGTTTTTCGCCAGATCAATCGATGTGGTCAAGGAAGATATTGACTACGCTCTGGCCAAGATTTCGAAGTACGCCAACACAGGCGAACTGCGGGAATCAATGGATGGAACAGAAAACGAGGCAGAAGATATCGACGAAGAACTCGAGGAACTGCGCAAAATGCAGCAGCAACTTGAAGAATCTGGCGAAACTGAATAAAAGGTAAATGCACATTGTTTGAAAAGCCGCCGTTTCTAACCGGCGGCTTTTTTTATTTTTTAACTATTAAGATCTAATATGTTGCTGCTGCCCCTTTTCTTCTGTATTTGAACCGGAAAAACAACGGTAAAATGCGTAAATATTGGGGAATTTAATTAGGGAACAAACTGATCTGCTGGCCTGAACCGATACGAACCTATTTACAGCAAATTCTGCCAGGATCGCGTATGGAAAAATCGGACAGGATTATTTCAGGTTGATTCTTGAACCACTGCCGAATCAGTGCTGAGACCTTGTTGGATCAAGATACCAGCAACAAATTTCTTGTATTGAGTCCTGCAATCAAGTATTGTCTATATTACTGAATAGAATCGATTTCCTGCTATGTCATATGACTAGCCTGTTGTAAATACATTTTCAACACGTTTCAAGCGCTATCATGCAGATACTGAAAAAAAACGGTCTGTTTTCAGATCCTAACAGTTTGATAGGCAAAGATGTTTCAGGTGTCACCATCCTTGATCTATTAGGACATGGGGCATCGGGGCTTGTCTACACGGCTTTCCAGAGATCATTGAAACGCAAAATCGCTCTCAAAGTCATCCCGAAACAAAACGGCCGAGAGGACGAGTTTATCCAGATCAGAGATGAGGCGGAGACTGTCGCAGTTCTCAACCACCCCAATATTGTGACCGTATTCGATGTGGGAGAGACTGAGGAGTTTCTTTTCATAAAGATGCAACTCATTGAAGGAGAGAGCCTCAAGGCGGTAATTAACCGTCATCTCCGCCACCCAGTTCCTTCACGCAGACTCATTGCGGTCCAGCACGCCCTCACCATCATGTCTTCGGTTCTGGATGCTCTGGACTATGCACATAAAGAAGACATTGTGCACCAGGACGTCAAACCCGGCAATATTCTGATTGAGACAACGACCGGCAGACCCTTTCTTGTAGACTTCGGCATAGCGCGCACGTTTGTGACTGAAGACAACTCGAAGGTCGTACGCGGAACTCCTCTGTACATCGCTCCGGAACAGGCGCGAGGGGAGGTAACCGATGCAAGAGCGGATATCTATTCAGCAGGTGTGGTGTTGTGGGAAAGTCTGGCGGGAACTTTACCTGTTGCTCCCCAGTCTCCTGTAAAAATGGTCGGTCTGAAAGCACGCAATCCGGAATCTTTCTTTCTCTCCACGCCCAGCAGACACAATCAAAGAATTGATTTAGAACTGGAACAGATCATTCTACAGGCTACAAACCCTGTCCCGGAGATGAGATACCAGAGCGCTTCACAGTTCTGCAGAAATATCAGTCAGTACCAGTCGGGCGGAGGAATGGTGTGACTTCGGAAAATTCTGCAAGCCTCAATCAGAGGGAAGCCGAACAGATCGGACGGCTCTTCGTGATGCTTTTCAACAGTGCCATACTGTATGGATGCTGCCACCCCTCCACCAAAAAGAATGCAGGTGTGTTTTTCGATGCACTGTCCGGTAGTCTGAAAGATCACGCCATAGTGTCATTCATGATAAACCAGGGTGCTCTCATGGTGGAGGATTGGCCTCTGGACAAGACAGTGAACATCGGAAAGCTGATACAGCACTTCGACAAAATAGGAATCCGGTCAGTAAGTTTCGAGCAGAATGTAAGCAGAAAAAGTATCGAGGATTTCCTCAGTCTGGCAGGCGACACCACCAAAATTGCATCCGCCAAAGAAAAAATAGCCGATTCGGCTAAGGGAGCACTACCGAAAGTACGGATCAATTACATACTTTTCGGCAAAATGACTGCTGATCAAGTTTCGGCCGGCCGAAGCGGGACACCTCAGCAGCAAGCTCCACCCCAAACTACGAGCCAGTCGCAAAACAGTTCGGAAATTATGCTTTCGGCAGAAGGTTTGAGCAAAGAGGCTCTAACCCAGATTGAACAGGTGCTCACGCTGACCTCGCTTCTGGAAAAACCGGGTAAAGCCGCGGCAGTCCTCTCCAAGGCTCAGGAAGACGCACAATGCGCCAGTACGGTTTCACGGACATTCGGCAAGCTCAAAGCGGAAATATCGGAAGCGCAGCCGCACACGGTTGAAGAGCTTCTGGAAGCACTTCTTGAGCTGAAAACAGATCTGGCCGAGGCCATAGAAGTTCAGAAAATAACAGGAAGCATGATAAAATCATCTGAACTCCTGTCAAACCAGATGAACGAACTGACCTGTGATGCCATAGTAAAGCTGGTCAAGGAGGAATACGGTGCGGGAAAGCTTTCACTCAAGCGGCTCACCCAGATCATCCGACGCATGCTTCCTGATAATTCCGAACTCATGAGCGTTCTCCCCCGGCTCAAGGAGATGCTGCTGTCGGAAGGTATGTCTCTCAGTGATTACCTTCAGCTTATCCGCATGCTGGATATGGAAATCAGAAGCGAGGCACTTTCGGGTTCTCTGCACGAAGCGGCGGACTCAATCGGAGCATCGGTAAATGACCTCGTGGAAGCGATAAAGACAAAACCGGAAGAAGCCGCTCAGCTTGTTCTCCTCGCATCGGAAATCAGACAGGGAACGGAGAAAGACACTTCCGGACTAGCGGATATACTGACGGATCATATTGAAGAGGTCTGTTCCCGGATGGCGCTCGAAAACCCGCAAATCTCCGGACCGCAGGGAGGGCAGGCACTCAAGAAGGTTCTGGCCAAACTTGAGAGTCAGTTGTTTGCCCAACTGAAGAAAAAAGGAGTTGAGGAACCCGTTCTCTTGAGAGTCAAAAAACAGCTTACCAAACGGTTCGAAACTACATTCAGCAGTGTATCAGACAAGTGGATCGGGGATCTTGTCGATTCAAACGGAGAAGAGGATATCGAAGCCCTCAGCAGGTCATTACGCAATTTTGCCGGAACCACGATCCAGCAGTCAAAACTTCAGAATTCACTTACAGCAGCTCTGAAATCACGCGGATACGATGCAGAACAGATTGAGAAGTTTTTCAGTCAACTTACAAAACAAATAGCCTCGGGTGGAAAAATCATACTGCCTTCAGGTGCACTCGGTTCGAATAACATGCTTTTCCTGATCAACAGAGAAATCAAACAGCATATACGCTATAAAACCCCGTTTTCATCCATTATGGTGTCTCTGGTGTCTGTGACACAGGATGAGGAGTGCAGGCCTCCGACAAAGGAGGAGCACGCGGCCATACTGCCGCAACTCTTTACATGTGTAAAAACTCTACTGAGAGATATCGACCTTATCGGAACTGTTGACCAGTCCGATACTCCTTCCGTCTTCGCAATACTGTCCATGACGGATGGTGAAGGCGCGCAGATAGTCAGAAAACGCCTGAAGAAAAATATCGAAAATAGTGACTTCTTCATCAACGAAACAAAAGTGGATGTGGATGCAGCTGTTTCCGTCACGGTTCCTGAGGAAGAAACGAAGGATCTCAAGTCGTATCTGGCACTGACACGAAAGAATCACGATTCAGAACTAGAATCATGACACTACCCGGGACCATTCTTTCTCAGCCCTGAAGGCAGATCAGAAACCGCCGCTCCCCCGATTCGGTGCTTAGCAGCTATTCGCGCCTCTCTTTTGGATCATCTTCAGGCGGCCTGCAGTGCCGGATCGTCAAACTTCACGGAAACAATGGTTGACACACCCGATTCCTGCTGAGTGACTCCGTAAAGCAGATCCGCGGCCTCCATTGTGCGCTTATTATGAGTAATGACGATGAACTGGGTCTTCTCGGCAAACTTCCGCAGCACCTTCACAAATCTCCCGATATTCGCATCATCAAGCGGAGCATCAAGCTCATCGAGAATACAGTAGGCTGACGGCTTGACCAGATAGAGAGCAAACAGAAGAGAAATCGCGGTAAGGGCCCGTTCACCGCCAGAAAGGAGCTGCACACCACGCATCTTCTTGCCTGCGGGACGGACGTTGATGTTGATTTCCGCCTCCAGGGGGTCAGAGTTTTCCTCCAGCTGGATATTCGCCTCTCCCCCTTCGAAAAGAGTGGTGAACATCTCGGTGAAATTCTTCTGGACCTGTTCGAATGTAGCCAAAAACTGCGCCCGGGCTTCCCTGTCAAGCTTCTTTATCGCCTTATCAAGTTCATCCACCGCATTCTGCAGATCGTCCCTCTGCTCGGTCAGCTCCTTAAGTCTCTGGCTTTCCGTTTCATAGTCCTCAAGAGCAGCCATGTTCACCTGACCCACATGCTTTATGCGCTCCTTGAGCATGGAGATATTCCGGACTATCTGACTGTCCTCCTCATCAATGACCGGCAGTCCCTCGGGAGGATCCTCCAGGTCAAGCTCGTAGGCTTCCCAGATCTTCTCCCGTATGCGGCGGCGCTCCTGTTCGTCACGGGTCTGTTTGAGCTCACTGTCATGCACCTGATTGGCTATCTGTTCCAGGTCCGACTGAACCCCCTTTATCTCTTTGCGGGATTCATCTATCTCATTAAGCTGTCCGTTGTATTCTTCCCGGATACCATCTCTCACGCCCTCAAGTTCGAGGCGTTTCGCCTTGGCGGACTCAAGCTCCTGATCCAGTGTTTTCTGCTGATTCTCCAGATCGGCAATCTCAGCCAGACTCGTTCTCTTGTCCTCGGCCTTTGCCTGCTTGCGCTCTCCGAACACCTTCACATCTCTTGTGAGCCGCTCGATATCACGCTTATCCTGAGCCACCCGGTTTTTCAGACCATGCACCTCGAGTTCTATGTTCTTCAGATGCTCCACAAGAGCCCTGCGCTCCTCCTCCATGGAAAGTACTCCGGCTCTTGCAGTCTCCACCTGCTCCTCAAGCCCTTCTCGCCGGCTCTGAAATGTAGCGACTTCAGCCTCCCCGGTCGAAATCTGGTCCTCGAACTCGCGGATTTTCTCTGAAATTCCGGCAAGTTCAGGCCTGAGAGCCTCAATCCGGTTCATAATCGATTGAGTTTCGTTCTCATAGTGATGGATAGTAGTCTGCTGTTCCTGCTGCTCACGCTGGCCCCTGTTGATTTTCTCGTCTATTTCTATAAGAGCAACCTTGGCTTCATCCCGGTTCATCACACAGGAGTCTTTTTCCGTAAGTACAGCCAGGTGCTCCTTTTCAAAACGTTCGATTTCGAGAGTGAGCTTCTCGATCTGCTGTTTACGCTGAAGGATGCCGGCTTTTTCCTTTTTGGAATCACCCGCAATCACGTTTCCATCACCTCTGCAGATCACTCCGTCGCGGGAGATCACGGAACCGCCCAGCCCGCACTCCGAAGCTGCGCTCCGGGCGCTGTCGAAATCCGCTGCCACATAAAGATGATCAAAAAGGTAATCTGCGAGAACGGAGCATTCCTCCGGTGTCTTTACCAGAGGTCGTATGGAGTCAACACCGGCAGGGCAAGCTGCAGAAGGGGTGGATACCGCAGATAATCTTTCAAGCGAAATCATGCAGGCGGACCCGACTTTTTGGCTCTTCAGAAACTCCACAGCCTCCTTGAGTTGAGCGTCCGTATCGAAAACAACTGTTTGGATTCTGTTCCCCATTAGTTTTTCTACCAGAGGAAGCACAGTCTCATCAGTCACATTGATCAGATCGGCAATGATGCCTTTCATTCCGGGAAGCTTTGCGGTGAGAAGCGCTTTTACTCCGGATTCATAACCTTCGAACGCAGCGTCCAGACCGGCAAGAAATTTAAGCTGTGAGCGGTTGGATCCGATCTGAGCCTCCAGGTGCTTTTCCCGTTCCACAAGGCATCTGTACCGTTCCTCCTCCTTTTCAATACGTCCGAGAAGGACTTCTCTTGACTGGAGATGATTACGGTTGGCGTTATCGACCT
This sequence comes from Chitinispirillaceae bacterium, assembly GCA_046538945.1. Lineage (GTDB taxonomy): Bacteria > Fibrobacterota > Chitinivibrionia > Chitinivibrionales > Chitinispirillaceae > JAEZKC01. Next base: position 12,972 of record JBKHHW010000010.1, read on the forward strand.
CCAGAAGCTGCTTTCTACAGACCTCGATTGCCTCCTGGTACTCATCAAGCCTGGTCTCCAGGTTCAGAATTTCCCGTTCATCCCTGTCTCTGCGTTCAAGAGCATTGCTGAGATTGCTTTTACAAGTACTTAATCTGTTTCTGGCTTCGCCGAGCAGATTGATAAGCTCTATCTGGTCCCTTCCGAACTGATCCGCCTCCTGGCGCTTCACCCCGAGCCGTTCATCGAACTGGGCAAGTTCGTTATTGGCCCCCTCGACTCTCTCGGAACTCTTCTGAAGCTGCGCCTCCCGCTCGATAATACTCTTTTCTATTTGGGTTTTGAGCAGAGCGCTTTCCTCAACCTGTTTTTCAAGTGTAAGCACATCCTGATCGAACCTGGACACGTTCTGCTTGAGGTTGCTGAGACGCTCCATGGTGACTGAAATGTCTCTGTCAATCCTGATTATCTTTTCATTGGCCTCGCCCACGTTTCTTGAAGCGATCTCGAGCTCCTTTTCCTTCTCCAGAGCAGCCATCTGCATTTTTTCTATTCTGGATTCCAGTGTGGCGATCTGAGCCCGCAGCACCTCTCTGCGTCCTTCCGCATCGGCAAGAAAGGCCTTGCGCTCATTCATATTGTTCGTGAATGTGATATATCTGCGGTTCTCATACCCGACTTCAAGAGACTTCAGATCCTCGAAATAACTTTTGTAACGCTTTGCCTTCTCCACATGACGGGCGAGCATGCGTACCTGGCGGTCAGCCTCCTGGACCTTGTCGTTGATTCTCAGAAGATCCTGACGGGTTCTTTCAAGCTGCCTCTGACTCTCTTTTCTGCGCTGTTTGTATTTGCCGATTCCGGCCGCTTCCTCAAAAAGGACTCTTCTTTCCTCAGCCTTGTCTGAAAGAATGGCGTTTATCATGGAATTTTCTATCGTGGTGTATGCACTGCTGCCCACACCTGTATCCAAAAACAGGCTGTGAATATCCCTGAGGCGGCAGGGAACCTTGTTGATACGGTATTCACTTTCGCCGCTTCGGTATATGCGTCTGGAAATGGATACTTCGTTATACTCAACAGGAAGAATTTTCTTGTTGTTTTCAATAGTAAGGGAAACCTCAGCCATGTTGAGCGGCTGGCGTTTCTGTGTCCCGGAAAAAATCACTTCCTGCATACTTGAACTTCTGAGCTGGGACGCTTTCTGTTCACCGAACACCCACCGTATAGCATCCACAACGTTACTCTTTCCGCAACCGTTGGGACCGATAACGGCGGTCATGCCCTCACCGAAACGGAGTTCAGTTTTGTCTGCGAAGGACTTGAATCCGTAGATAGACAGTTTCCGAAGAATCATGCAGGTTTCCTTGAGATCAGATGCTGGGAAAAATCAGTGTTTTATGGAAAATGATCCACTATCTGTAGCAGATCGACAGTCATCAAGATACAATATATTGGGTTTGCGGTCAAGAGAAAGCACAACTGTGTGAAACTATTTTTTTCCATTCACATTAAAGGCCCCGGACAGGCACCCGAAGCGGCTCCGTTTCCACGGATCGGGGCCAATCAGTGGAAATGGAACAGGACTGCTATTTGCTGAATCTTAAGTATATCACCGGACTTCCAGCGCTTTCAGTCATACATAATCCGGCTCAGAAAATACTGTACTACCAAAGAATACACTTTTTAACCTCCTGATGTATATTTTTAGCCTGAATAATAGTTATAATAGATATAGATTTCTGGTTAGGAAATGATTCTGCGTACGAGGGGGGAAGCATGGAATCGCAGAAAAGATTTTTAAACGCTTTACTGCTGATTGTGATCTTCTGCAGCGGACTGTTCGCCCAGGCCCGCTACCGGGTTGATCCACATTATGAAGACTCGGTCCGGGTTGCTGTAATCTGGAATGATGCTGAAGGACTCGGCTCCTGCAGCGACGAGACCCGCCCTGTCGGTGAAAAGACACTTGAATTCATTCTCAACGCTCTGGATCCGGATTATATTCCCAATATAAAGACATTGCGCAATTCGACAGATGATCATGTTACCTGGGGAGATGTTGAGGAGCTCTGGGGAGGAGATTCGGTTCCTCACACCATTATCCACGCCAATGCAGGATGGTCCACGGGGTGGAACGGTGAGGAGATGGAGAGAATATTCAGTGAAGCGGTCGAGCGCCGCATAGGCATAGTGTCTGTGGGGGACGATGCGGGAAATCTGGCTCAGGAAGTGTTCGGTTTTGATGGAGTGGACAATGTGCCGGGACCGATGCAGGATGCTACTCAGATAGACTCTTTGTGGATAGGGCTTCTCAGAGAAAACGACGAGCAGATAAAAGTACGGAATGACGACGGGACGCTGGCCTACCCCGGGGCCAACGGTATCATTTCCAATGCAGTGGACTCGATTCTCGAAGAGGGCACCCTTCATTTCAATCCCCCGGGCCCGGGGCGCTGCCAGGCAGACGCAGACAGATACTCCATTCTCTACCCCCGGTGGATAACCATGCTGGGGTTTCAGCAGGGATACTGGGATGGACGCACTCAGCCCGGCATGGATGAGCAGCTCAATGTTCTGGTGGCGATTCAGGATACCACCACTCACGAAATCGTGCGCCGGGCGGTTGCTCTTTCTTTCCAGCCTCAGTTTCTGCGCAATGAATCAGCTGCCCAGCAGATAATCTATGATGCCACCATGTATGCGTCGTTGACCCATACTCTTTTTGTGGCAAACCGTATAGAAATCCTGGTAAACAGCGACACCCTCAAAGCCGGCGAGAGTATCGGCATGAGTGCTGTCCTGTATGATCAGAGAGACAGTATTCTGACAGACCTCCTCCCACTTGTCCAGTGGGAACTGACGGATCCTCAACCGGGGGACTCCATCACCTCCACAGACGGCGAGACCACCTCCGTAACAGGAACCAAAGCGTGGAGAGAAATGCTTGTGAGAGCATGCGTGACAGACCCGGAAACCCGGCAAACACTCTGCACTACGGCTGTGGTCTATGTGATGCCTTCGGACCCGCACCATCTGGATCTTCAGGAAGAAGCTGAAATATCGCAGCAGATGAGAAACGAAGACTCTCCCCTGGAGGGGATCGAGCTTGGAGACAGAGCTACCTCCAAAGTTCTGTATGCCGTGGCACGGGACCGCTACGACAATTTTGTCAGATTCGCGGATCCTGAAAACTGCCGGTGGACCTCACAAAATGAATCGGTAGTGACTGCGGAAAGCAGAGCCGATACAGCCTACGCGGGAGTGATAGTCCGTACCGGCGCAGGCAGCACGGTGGTGGAGGTCAGCGAGGGATCTCTTATTCCCGCTCAGGTAGATGTTGTCTGCGAAGATCTTTCTCTGCTCAACAACGCAATTACCAGAGATACCAACGGAAACGGCTATCTGGACAGAATCGATCTCCATTTCTCCAAATCCGTGACGATCGATTCCGCACTGATAGCCGCACAACTTTTCAAAATCACTCAGGCATCAGGTCGCAGCCTGCGCCTTGAAACTTTCCGTCCTGCGGATTCTCCAGCAGACACGTTGTGGTATATTGATCTGGTAGAGACGGATCGCTGGGGACTTCAGACTGGTTGGGAGCCGGTTGTGAACGGTACGATTCCCATACTGATTTCAAATACCGTAAACCAGATTCAGATCCGCAGGCGGGTAGCTACCGACGGAGCGGGCCCTGTTATCCAAAAAGCCATCTATTTCCCTCCAGGACTGGATTCCCGGAGCGACACCCTGGTTGTTCAACTTAGTGAACCGGTGCGCAAGAACCTGTTTAGCGGCGTTGATCCGATAGAGGCGTTCAGTTTCTACAAATTGGGTGAAAGTACCTTCAACGATGATATACTGAACGGTTCTGAACTGATTATTGCTGAAGAGGGTCCATACATCAGAGAATTGATCATTGTTCGACATAATGCCGACGGACCGGATATGGCGATAAAACCTCATCAGGACAGTCTCCAGTTCTACTCCGGCAGTACTGATGAGAATGGGAATCCACCTCCTGGTAGAGATCTGGCCAGAAAATGCATAATTGAACTGGGCGGTGCCAATACTCTGGTCGTTTCGGCATCTCCCAACCCTTTCATACCCGGAGCTACACTGCCTCCGGAGGTGATTTCATTCTACAGAGATGTTTTCGAGGGGAGATCACCTTCGGATGGAATGCTTGTCACGCTGCGCGCCCGCAAGCCCCTGAAAGAAAGCGGCGGAGAGTACGGATATGCCCGGATCTATGATGCTGTGGGCAATCTTATTGTGAATGATCTGGTTTTAGAAATGGCCGGTTCACTCCAGGACTACGGACTCTACTGGGACCTTACCACAAAACGGGGGCGTCGGGTCAGCCCGGGAGTGTACCTTTGTGTGATTCGCTGCACGGATGATGAGGGCAGAGTCTATAAAAAGAAGATCAAGATCGGCGTTTCAGAGTAGATCTCTGGTCACATAATAAATCTCCAGCCGTAGAGCGACCTTCCCTCTACGGCTTTTTTCATTGAGCTTTCCGTTTTTTTCATCTGATTCGGGTCGGGGTCAACCATCTGATTTCCTCTTTCCGATTACCCAAAGCCACAGTTTTGTATTATTTTAAAGAGTTTGTTCATCTGAGAACAGGGTGAAACACATGAACTCCAACAGGAACGGGTTTACTAAATGACCAAAATTCGGATCGGGATCCTGGGTGCCACATCCTATACTGGTGTTGAATTGATCCGGATGCTTGCGTGGCATCCGCACGTATCCATAGCGTTTGTTTCATCTCAGAGTTATGCATCACAACGCCTGAATTCGATATTCCCCGCACTGAAAGGAATATTCGATGACACGCTGATAACGCCCGAAGAGGCTCAGAAACAGCTGGATGTGGACTGCATTTTCTCCTGCCTCCCCCATGCGGTTTCGGCAGGACTGCTCATTCCCTTCATAGAACAGGGAATAAAAGTGGTTGATCTGAGTGCGGATTTCCGGCTGCGGGATACAAATGTCTACAAGACCTGGTACAAAGCAGAGCATCCCTCCCCCGAATTTCTCAAAAAAGCTGTCTACGGTCTTCCCGAACACTACCGCAACGATATAGCCAACGCATCACTGATAGCAAATCCCGGCTGTTACGTGACAAGTGTGCTTCTGCCGCTTATGCCTCTATTGAAAACCTCAGCTTCACAAATTGAGCTGATCATTGCAGATTCGAAGTCGGGAGTCAGCGGAGCAGGTAGAAAACTGAAGCAGAACACCCACTTTGTTGAGGCGAATGAAAACTTCACGGCCTATTCCGTTGGCCACACCCATCGGCATACCCCGGAAATGGAGCAGGAACTGTCAGCTGCGGCGGGACGCCCGGTTGTGCTCACGTTTTCACCGCATCTTCTGCCGGTAAACCGGGGCATTCTTTCGACCATTTACATCAAAACAGCCATGAGCCCAGCAGAATGCACGGAGATTGTAAATTCCCATTATGAAAAGGAACCCTTCGTGCGCATTCGGAAACCTTCCGACCTTCCCTCCATTTCAGGCGTGGCACATACGAATTATTGTGACATAGCTTTCACCGGAGGTACTGACGGGCTGCCGGTCATTGCGGTATCAGCACTAGACAATCTCATAAAGGGAGCAAGCGGTCAGGCTCTGCAGAACATGAATATCATGTTCGGTTTTTCTGAAGCAACAGGTCTTCTAAGGTAAAGCGTATGGGAACGGTAGTCATAAAAATCGGCGGATCGACGGTAGATGCAGAGGGGCTTCTCAGAGAGCTCGGGCAGAGCATACGCATGCTTACCGGGGAGGACTTTCCCATTGTCGTTCACGGCGGAGGAAAGGATATCGCCCGGCAGCTCGACAAAATGAACAAAGAATTCACCTTTGTCGAAGGAATGCGGGTTACTGATGCCGAGATGGTGAAGATAGTGCAGATGGTGCTGTCCGGAGATGTGAACAAGCGGATCGTGAATGCTCTTCTTACGGAGAATGTTCCAGCTTTCGGTTTCAGCGGTTTGGACGGTAATCTCTTTACCGCCTCTAAGATGCTTGTCAAGGGTCGGGATATCGGCTTCGTTGGCAGAATCGAGAATGTGAACAGCAGTGTGATTGATTTCAACAGAAAAGCCGGGCTGGTTCCGGTAATCTCCCCCATTTCGCGGGGGCATGACGGAGCTGTCTACAATGTGAATGCAGATCTTGCCGCTGGAGAACTGGCAAAGGCTCTCAAAGCCGATGATCTGATATTCGTTTCCGATGTTACCGGGGTGATGGTTGATGACACGGTGAGACACGAGATACGCACCTCGGAAATCGAGGAGCTCATATCCGCGGGACACATAACCGGCGGAATGGTTCCCAAGCTGCGCTCGGCCGCTCAGGCCGTCCAAAAAGGTGTCAAGCGGGTGCACATATGCGGCTGGAAAGACAGTACGACTCTGCGAAACGAACTTACAAGAGGTGAGTCAGCCGGAACAGTCATTTACAGTTAGTATAACGAACAGTACGTCACGATCCGAGTCGGGGTTGCTTATGATTGAAACAAAAGAGGTAGAAGTGCAGGATGCAGGTTCATTGTTTGTTCCCACTTACAAGCGCAGCGGCGCTCCCATGGAACGCGGTTTGGGAATGTACCTGTACGATACGGAAGGCAAAGAGTATCTGGATTTCGGTTCCGGAATCGCGGTAAACGCCCTCGGCCACTCCCACCCCCTTCTGCTTGAAGCACTGCACAATCAGGCGGCACGTCTGATCCATGCGTCCAATCTTTACTACACGACCCCTCAGATCGAACTGGCTTCCCGGCTAATAAAAAACAGCTTCGGGGAGAAAGTCTTTCTCTGCAACAGCGGTACAGAGGCAAACGAGGCGGCAATCAAGTTCGCCAGAAAATGGGCAAGCCGGACATCTCAGGACAAATATCATGTACTCTCGTTTTCCGAAGGATTTCACGGAAGAACCTACGGTGCGCTGAGTGCAACAGCTCAGAGGAAGTTTCATGAAGGTTTCGGCCCCATGCCCCAGGGTTTTCATTATTCTCAGTTCAATGATCTGGACAAAACCGAAGAAATACTGAACAGTTTCGATTTCGCGGCCATCATCATCGAACCTCTTCAGGGTGAAGGCGGGATAAACAGCGCCGATACGGATTTTCTGAAATTCCTCAGGCAATATGCAGACAAGAACTCTGTTGCGCTGATATTTGATGAGATTCAATGCGGAACAGGCCGCACCGGAACTCTATGGAACTATGAGCAGCACGGAGTGATTCCTGACCTGATGACGGTGGCGAAACCGATCGGAGGAGGACTACCGCTTGGAGCTGTGGTGTGCAGCGAAAGAATTTCCTCTGTTATCTCCCCAGGAGACCATGGGACCACGTTCGGGGGCAATCCACTGGCCTGTGCCCTCGGCACTCAGATTCTGGACATTGTTTCTGACCCGGTTTTTCTCAAAAGGGTGCGTTGCAGCGGTGATTACCTCAAAAAACGTTTGAGTTCTCTCAAAAGCGAGTTCTCCAGTATCGAAAATGTGAGGGGCGAGGGACTTCTTCTGGGGGTCCGTTTTAAAGACGACCCGCTGCAGATAATAACCCTCTGCAAGGATCAGGGTCTGCTTCTTATCAAAGCCGGTCTCAATACAGTGCGATTCATGCCGCCTCTCATAGTGGGAATGGATCACATCGATAAAGCTGTGGACATTTTTTCGGATGTTCTCAAACTGATGAAAAAATAAGAAAAAAAACTGTAAACAAAAAAACAACTGTTAAGCAAGGATATACTCTGATGGAAAAAGTGGTACTTCTCTATTCCGGCGGTCTCGACACCTCGATCATGATCCCCTGGCTCAAGGAAAACTACAACTGTGAAGTAATTGCGATGTGTGCCGACCTGGGCCAGAATGAGGAACTAAGCGGCCTCGAGGAAAAGGCTCTCAAGACAGGCGCTTCCAAACTCTATATCGAGAGACTGACGGAGGAATTTGTCACAGACTATATATTTCCCACAATCAAAGCCGGCGCAGTTTACGAGAAATCCTACCTTTTGGGAACGAGTTTCGCCAGGCCGCTGATTGCGAAAAGAGCCGTCGAGATCGCTCACAAGGAGGGCGCCACCGCTGTTGCACATGGAGCCACCGGAAAAGGAAACGATCAGGTCCGGTTCGAACTCACAGTCATGGCTCTGGACCCAAGCCTCAAGATCATCTCTCCGTGGAAGGACTCGAAGTGGAACCTTCACTCAAGAGAAGACTGCATCGCCTATGCGGAAAAACACAGCATCCCCATTACCCAGTCAAAGAAAAGGATCTATTCCGAGGACCGCAACATCTGGCATATCAGTCATGAAGGCGGAGTTCTGGAAAGTCCGGCTGTTGAACCACCCGATGATGTGTACACGCTTACAAATACGATTGAAGAAGCTCCCGACAAAGCGGAATATGTGGAAATCACTTTTGAAAAAGGCACGCCTGTCGCTCTGAATGGCGAGAAAACCGCGCCTGTCGAACTGCTTGAGGAACTCAACAGACTGGGTGCCGTGCACGCCATAGGTCATGTGGACATGGTAGAAAACCGCCTGGTGGGAATAAAGTCAAGGGGGGTATATGAGACTCCGGGCGGCACAATTCTCTATGCGGCTCACCGGGAACTTGAGAACCTGGTGCTTGACGGTGATACAAGCCATTATAAGGATATGCTTGGTATCCGCTATGCGGAGCTTGTCTACAACGGGCAGTGGTTCACCACTCTCAGAGAAGCCCTGGACGGTTTTGTGGAAGTCACCCAGCGGAACGTGAGCGGCACGGTGCGGCTGAAATTGTATAAAGGCAACATCGTTCCAGCCGGAACCAAAGCCGAAAAATCACTGTACCTGGAAGACCTGGCATCATTTTCCGACACCGAGCTTTACGATCAGAAGGACGCAACCGGATTCATCAAAATATTCGGACTTCCTATGAAAGTTACTGGTATGGTGGAAAGAAATAAGTAACCAACAGTTTTCAATTGTCGGACCTGTTCATGTCGTGCAGACTAAATGAACAGGTCTTTTTACAGGCGGGCTATGACTCAAACATTCGATGCGGTAGTGGTAGCAGCAGGATCGGGCACCAGGCTGGGGCATTCGATCCCCAAAGCTTTGGTTCCCCTCTGCGGCAACCCCATCCTGTTCTATTCCCTGAGAACCTTCTGTACTCACCCGGAGTTTTCAAACATAATCCTGGTCGTTTCAGCTTCCATGCTGGAGCAGACGGATCTTTTTCTGGACCGGTATCCCGATTTCAAATCCAAAGTGAAGGTGGTTGAAGGCGGAGACGAACGGTGGAAGTCGGTCAGAAATGGTGTCGTTGTCTCCGATGCTGACTGGGTGGCAATCCATGATGCCGCACGGCCGTTTGTGACACACAGGGTGATCGATTCGGTTCTGGAAAAGAGAAGTGAATACGGATGTGTCATAACCGCCACCCCGGAGGTGGACACAATCCGGACTTTCAGCGGCAACAGCACCGGAGAAACCATCGACCGTTCCAAACTCCTGCGGGTAGGAACGCCTCAGTTGTTCCGCAGGGACCTTCTGGTTTCATCTTTTAAGAAAGCAGCCCTGATGTCCCCTGCCCCGACTGACGAAGCAGCACTGATGGAGCTGGAAGGTGTGCGGGTGGGATTCTCCTGGGGGGATCCACTTAATTTCAAAATAACCACCTCAGCTGATCTTTTCATTGCGGAGGCTTTGCTTGAACGAAATCCGAAGATGCTTCTGGGCGGGTGATGACCCGGACTACTGCGCCTACCATGATAATGAATGGGGCATTCCAGTCCATGATGACCGTAAACTGTTCGAAATGCTCATTCTCGAGGGGTTTCAGGCGGGGCTTTCCTGGATAACCATACTGAAGAAAAGAGCGAACTTCCGCAGAGCTTTTGCGGATTGGGACTGGAAAAAAGTTTCGGAGTTCAGCCAAAAAGATATTGAGCTGCTTATGGCTGACCCGGGTATCATACGCAACAGGCGCAAGATCGAGGGGGCAGTAAAAAACGCCCGCCTTTTTGAATCTGTCCGAAGCGAGTTCGGTACATTCGACAGATACATCTGGAAATTTACAGATTACAAAACGGTTTACCCACCCAGACCGCCCCGGACATGGAATGAAATTCCCAGCCGTACGGCCCGATCGGATGCCATGAGCAAAGATCTTAAAAAGCGGGGGTTCGTATTTGCAGGAAGCGTGATCTGTTATGCGCTGATGCAGGCGATAGGAATGGTTGACGATCACATGGAAGGCTGTTTCAAGTTGGATGAGAGGTTCTTGTGATTTCGATTCGGCTGCAGAAACCAGTATGTTTTTCTTCTGCTCCCCAAAAAGTACATTATAGTATACCTTTAGAACCTGTCGTCTCATATAAAAAGAATGGAGACAACGATGATTGATAAATCTGGCAAGGCACCTTGGATAGGCTTTGATCTGGGCGGTACCAAGATGCTTGCAGTGGTGCTGGATGAGAAGTTCAGAATAGTCGGCAAAGAGAAGAAGAAGACGAAGTTCCAGGAGATGCAGGACACCGGAGTAGACCGGATAGTGAAGACGATCAGGGGTGCTCTGGAAGATGCGGGTACGGCAGATCAGAAACTAGCCGGCATCGGGATCGGAGTACCGGGAACGCTTGATATAGATCAGGGTATTGTGCTGGAAGCGCCTAATCTGGGCTGGAATGATGTCCGGCTCAAGGAACGTCTGGAGAAGGAGTTCTCCTGTCCGGTATCAGTAGTCAATGATGTGGACGCCGGAGTGTACGGCGAATACAGTATGGGAGCAGCCCAGAATGCCCGCTGCGTATTCGGCATTTTTCCGGGGACCGGAATCGGAGGCGGCTGCATTTACAATGGCGAAATACTGAGAGGCAAGACCAGCTCCTGCATGGAGATCGGTCATGTGCAGATGGAAGTCGACGGGCCGTTGTGCGGGTGCGGGAGACGGGGATGTCTCGAAGCGCTCGCAAGCCGCCTTGCAGTTTCCTCGGCAGCGGCTGCGGCAGTTTTCAGAGGAGATGCACCGGCGCTGGCGAAGCTTGCCGGCACCGACTTGTCCAATATCCGAAGCGGCAGTCTGGCCAAATCCATCTCCGCGGGTGACGAGGCGGTTGAATGCATTGTGAAAAATGCCGCTTTGTGGATTGGAAGAGCATCGGCCACGGTGATAAATCTCCTTTCGCCCGAACTGATCGTGCTTGGTGGAGGCATGGTGGAGGCCATGCCGGAGCTCTTCCGCAAAGAAGTGGAAAAAGCGGCACGTATGACGGTCATGCCAACGTACGAGAAAAGTTTTTCCGTGGTCACAGCTAAGCTGGGCGATTATGCCACCGCGCTTGGAGCGGCAGCCTGGGCGCGCCATTCCAATGAACAGAAAACCGGCGGAAAGAAGAAATGATGGTGAAATCAGAAGTGAAGCAGAATGATTACCGCACAGTGGCGGTAATAGACATCGGAAGCACAGGTATCCGCATGTCTGTTGCCCGCATTAGCTCTGAAGGTGAAATCAAAGTTCTGGAATCGCTTCAGCAAAGTGTGCCACTGGGACGCGATACCTTCACCAGAGGCTATCTGCAGAAATCAAGTATAGAAGACTGTGTCAAAGCACTCAAGAGCTTCAGGCATACTCTGAACGAGTACGGAGTCACTGATCCGAATCAGCTTCGGGTTGTTGCCACTACAGCTGTCAAGGAGGCTCTCAACAGAGACCTTTTCCTTGACCGGATTTTTGTCGCAAATGACATGAGCGTGGAAATTATTGACGATGCGGACATCAGCCGTTTCACCTATCTGAGCGCCCGGGCCTACCTTGGAAGCCGCAAAGTCCAGCGGACTCCCGGTGTGGTGATGACCGAAATAAGCGGCGGAAACACGGAAGTGCTGTACATCAGAAATTCAGACGTGGCATTTTCACGCACCTACAGACTGGGCTCCCTTCGCCTGAAGGAAAGTCTGGAGTCGTTCAGAACCGCACTGTCCCGCAAGCGGGACATCATGGCCAATGACATAGCCAGAACGGTGCTGCAGATTTCCAAAACCATTCCCAGAGACCAGCCCCTGACACTTCTCGTTCAGGGAAATGACGCCCGCCTGGCTGCCGGACAGATTTTTCCTGAATGGAACAGAACAGAACCCATAAAGATTCAGCTTTCAGCACTGGTGCGATTCACCGAAACCGTTCTCTGCAAATCGACCGACGAACTTGTCCATACCTTTCATATCTCATTTGCAGACGCGGAGACTCTGGGTCCCTCTCTGCTTTTCTACACCGAAATGGCCCGTCTGCTCAAACTCAAATCGGTAATCGTAACAGACATATCCATCCGCCACGGAATTCTCCTGGAAATGGCCCTGAGTGGTAAATGGAATCACGATTTCACCCATCAGGTCATCAAATCGGCTGTGGAAACCGGTCGCAAATACAATTTTAACCGCAAACATTCCGAACATGTGGCCGCTCTGGCAAGCCAGCTTTTCAAAAACCTGCAGGATGAGCACCGACTCCCACCCTGGTATGAAGTGCTTTTGAAGATTGCCGCACTTCTTCACGACATTGGCTCTTTCGTCAGCATAAGAAATCACCATAAACATTCAATGTACCTGATCCGGAACAGCGATCTTTTCGGTCTGAGCAGAAGAGACATTCTCATAGTGGCTCTTACTGCCAGATACCACAGACGCTCCCCGCCCAAAGTGACTCATGACGAATACTCGTCACTGGACAGAGAAACCCGTCTGATCATCTGGAGACTCGCAGCGATTCTGCGCATCGCGGATGCATTGGACAAATCGGATAAACAAAGAATAAAATACTTTTCCTGCATCCGCGAAAAGGATCTTTTGATCATTAATGTTCCCGACAGGGATGATTTCACTCTCGAACAGATGGCGATACAGAGCAAAGGAACGATGTTCGAGGATATATTCGGCATGAAAGTGTCTATCCGCAACAGTCCAGTTACTCCGGAGCAGCCATGAAAAAGCACACAAAGACGTTCTTCACCAACCGCGAACTAAGCTGGCTTACTTTCAACGGGAGAATTCTCGAGCTTGCCAGGGACAAAGAACTTCCCCTTCTGGAAAGACTGAAATTCCTGTCCATAGTTGGTTCCAACCTGGATGAATTCTTCATGGTCCGGGTGGGAGGCCTCCAGATCCTTACATCAGAAAACGTCAACAAACCTGATCCTTCCGGAATGACTCCTCATGAACAGCTGGACGCCATAAGCAGTCAAGTCCATGATCTGGTTAAAATCCAGTACCGAACCTATGAAGAAGTGATGGGGCAGCTTAAAGAAGCGGGTATAGTCAGACTCAGGTATGACGAACTGAACGAAATGCAGTCACGTCATCTGGAGACGGTATTCGAAAACGAAATATTTCCTCCCCTTTCCCCTATTGCAGTCACCCCCCCGAACTCCTTTCCACTTCTTCTTAACTGCGGTCTCAATATGGCCGTTCGCCTCAAGGGAGACAAGAACGAACCGAACAAACCACGTTATGCCGTGATTCCAACCGGAAAGAATATTAACCGATTCATCAGCTTGCCGTCCGATGAAGGTTACCGGTTCATGCTGCTGGAGGATGTCATCTCACTTTTCATAGAGCGTTTTTTCCCCGGTGAACATATAATGGAATGCATTCCCTTCAGGATGACCAGAAACGCAGATCTGGGTATACGGGAAGACCTTGCGTTTGACCTGATGGCGGAAATGACGGCTGTCCTTGACGCCAGGAAGAGAAGTGATTGTGTACGGCTGGAGATATCGGACAGCGCCACCAAAACACTTGTTTCTTTTCTTCAGAAAGTTCTTCCGGTATCACAGAGGGACCTGTACCTTCAACCAGGACCGCTGGATCTTTCCGCTTTCATGAAATTCGCGGGTTTAAAAGGATTCAAAGAACAGAAACTGCAATCCTGGCCTCCACAGCCCTGCCCCCAGATTGACCCGCGAACAGCGATAATGGATCAGCTTGAGAAGGGGAAAACATTTCTCCTCTACCACCCCTATGAAAGCTTTGAACCAGTCGTACGATTCGTCGAAGAAGCGTCGAAAGACCCGGATGTCATCACCATCAAACAGATCTTATATCGAACCAGCAGAAGAAGTCCCATTGTCCAGGCTCTTATCAGAGCCGCGGAAAGAGGCAAATATGTTACTGTCATAGTGGAACTGAAAGCCAGGTTTGACGAGCAACGCAATATTGAATGGGCACGCGAACTTGAAGATGCCGGAGTACAGGTAGTTTACGGGGTCAAGGGCCTGAAAACACACGCCAAGGCATGTATGGTGATAAGAAAAAGCAACCACGGCATTACTCGTTTCATGCATTTCGGCACCGGTAACTACAACGAGCAGACCGCTCAGCTGTACTGTGATGTCAGCTTTTTCACCGCGGATGAGGACCTGGGAGCGGATGCAGCTTCCTTCTTCAATGCCATTACCGGCTATTCACAACCGCAGAAATACAGAAAAATCGAAACATCCCCCTTGAGTTTAAGGGAGAAGTGTCTGGAGCTCATCGAAAACGAAATCGAAAGCAAACGCCAGGGCCAAAAAGCGTTCATTCGCATCAAGCTCAACGCATTGGCGGATCCCGAGCTCATAAGTGCGCTTTACAGAGCAGCTCAGGCCGGAGTTGCGGTTGACCTCAACATCCGGAGCATCTGCTGTCTTCAGCCCGGTATTCCCGAAGTGAGCACAAAAATCTCAGTCACAAGCATCGTGGACCGGTTTCTCGAACACAGCCGCATTCTTCACTTCCATGCCGGAGGGGAAAACAAGGTGTACATCACCACTGCTGACTGGATGCCGCGCAATCTGGACAGACGTATCGAGCTGCTTATACCTATTGAAGATGATTCGGCTAGAACAAGACTGATAGACTTAATCAGCATCTGCCTGAAAGATAACACAAATGCCTGGAAACTCAGTCCGGACGGAACCTACGAACGACTTAAGTCAGGCAAGAAAAAATCTGTCAGATCGCAGGAAATATTCTACAAACACGCGTGTAATCTCAATCTACAAGCTAAACGGCACAGAAAAACCGTTTTTGAACCCTACCGGCCCCAGTCAGAGAAGTAGGATGCAAAAAGAAAACAGAACAGAACTCTATATTCTACGGCACGGTCACGCTGTCGATTCTGAAAGTCCGGCGGTGTCTTGCGACAAAGACCGCTTTCTGACTCAAAAAGGAAAAGACCGGACCGCTACAATGTGCCGTCTTCTGAAAAAGCTGAAGTGCAGACCTGACGTTGTAATTTCCAGCTCTCTGGTCAGAGCCAGGCAAACTGCTGAAATCGCGGTTCAGGAGCTTGCTCCCGATATTTCTTTTTTCGAAGTGGAATACCTCAAGCCCTCCGCGGACATGGAAACTGCAGTAGCCGAACTGGCGAAAATCAAAGCAGGATGCATTCTCGTGATCGGTCATCTGCCATCCCTGGCACATCTGGCATCGCTTCTGCTCACGGGCAAGCCGGACACGGATTTACAATTGAAAAAGTCGGGAGTCTGCAGACTGTCTTTTTGCGATGCCATCCACAAAGGGAAAGGAAGGCTTGAACTTCTACTGTCACCGGAACTATTAAAAAGTTCACTTGTGAAAGGTTGATCACTTCTGTCAAACGGAACAGTTTCATCACAGAAAAGCTACTACTTCAAAGCAATTGACGGATTGCGTCTTCTGGCATCCATCAATATAGTTCTCTTTCATCTGGAGGGAATCGGGGGCCTTTACAATATGGGCGGAAACCCTGCCTGGTTTTTCCGTCTGATAAAAGGGCCTGCTTTTCACGCCAGTATATTCTTCATACTGGGCGGGTTCATCTTTGCCACCAAGTTTACTCCTAAAATAAGTCAGTTCAGTACGCGGTCATTCATAAAAAAGCGTCTGAGCGAGCTGTATCCGCTTCATCTTCTGACCACACTTGCCATGGTCGCACTTTTTCTTATCAAGCGTTTCGGTACAGAAGCAATGGATATTCCCAAACTGCTGTTTTCAGTATTCATGCACCTGTCCTTTTTGTGGTCCCTGTTTCCGTTTGGAACTTACAATCTCAATACTCCGTCCTGGGCACTTTCCGCCTTTTTCCTGTGCTATCTCCTGTTCGGGCCAGTCCTGAAATGGTCTCTGACTCTGAAATCAAGAAAAGGACTCATGGTATTAATGCTTCTTTGCTTCGTACCCCTTGCAGGATGGGGACTGCTTTTCGGAGCACTCGGCAATCCTCCGGAACTGTATCATTTTTTTCACATTTTCGCCCCGGTCCGTTTTTTCGAGTTTGTCCTCGGGGTTCTTCTTGCCCGGTTTTTCGCATTAGGACAGAAAAGAGAACAATTCCGTTTTAAAGGTATACGAAGCGATATCGTTTTTGTTCTTCTGCTTTTCATGGTCTACTGGACGCTGGGTCTTCAGTCAAAAGGACAGCCGACTCTCTCCTGGTTCTCCTATCATGTTTTTCTGGTTCCTCTCTTTATGATTGCTCTTTACACTCTTGCACTGGAAAAAGGAATAATAGCACGAATTCTCTCCTTCAGGTTTCTGCGACAGACCGGGAGAACTTCTTTTTACCCCTATCTGATCCATATTCCGATGATATCCCTTATCACTTTGATCTGCGAGCGGTGGTTCGGCTACAAAAAATTCCTGCACAGTCCACTGAGCATCGCAGTTTTCATGATCGTGCTCTATGGCGGTAGTTATCTCTATGTACACCGGTTCCGCAACAAGCGGCGGGCGGCGAAAGCGGCTCAGAAGAAGGAAAGCGCCCGCCCCGGAGAACTGTATCCGGAAATGTCGGGCAACGTGCCTCATTCCTGAACCGACATTTCAGGTATTTTGTCATTCTGAGTAGTGAAAAGCTGACCCATCCTGCATAAATCTCAGAATTCACTGGCTCTCGGGCGTTATTTGCAGTAATTTATAGGTAACTCTCACACTTCTGTGTAGTGGATATTTGTCCGAAAAGAAACGCAAATGGATATTTTTAATTATACCGACTACCGGAAATTCCTGAACGATTTCTACCTTGAAAAGAAGGCACGTCACCGGCATTTCACAGTCAGATACATCGCAGAACAGGTCGGATTCAAATCAGCCAGTTTTTTTAGTCAGTTGGTGAGAGGGCGAAGCAACATCTCCCTCGAACTCGCGCGCAAATTCAGCTCATTCATGAACCTCACCAAGACCCAAAGTGCCTATTTTGAAACTCTGATTCTTTACAATCAGGCCAAATCACACGAAGAGAAGAAGAACCATTTCGAGAAGCTCATCACATTCAGACAATCCAAAATCAAGCAGATTGATGCTAAGTTCTTCGAATTCTATGATAAATGGTACTACAGCGCGATCCGGGAACTTCTTTATATCTACCCTTTTGACGGGGAGAACTACAAGACCCTTGCCAAACTTCTGGAACCCTCCATAAGTCCCCAACAAGCCCGAAGAGCAATTTCGAAGCTTGAAAAGTGGGGCCTTGTAAAAAGGGACAGAGGCGGACTTTATGTCAGATCGGATAATGAAAGCATATCCACAGGGCTGGATGCCCACTCATTCTACATAAATAACTATCAAAGGGAAGTTCTGAATCTCGCTCAGGAAGCCATAGACAACTACACCAGGGATTCCAGACAGTTTTCAACCCTGACTTTGAGCCTTTCCCCGGGCGGTTACAAGAAATTCCTGTTTGAACTTCAGGAATTCCGGCACAAGCTCCTTACGGTTGGAGAAGAGGATTCGGAGGAGGACAGGATCTATCAGTTGAATATTCAGCTCTTTCCTCTCAGCAAGAAGATACAAAGGAAGAAGCCATGAAGAAGACGACACTGCTGCTGCAAATCGGAATCATGCTTCTTTTGGGGTGCAACGCCGATATTGCTCAAGGCCCCGGATCGGAAACTGTGGCTCTTGCCGGTCAGGCGGTTTATGAAACTGGTGAAAAAGCAGCCGGATGCAGAGTTGTGCTGCGCAGCAAGGACTTTCTGATCTCCGTTCCGGAACAGGAGCCTCAAAACGGGTCTGAGACAGAGACCATAACTGACGATCTGGGCAGGTTTGAAATTGACTCGGTTTTTCCCGGAGAGTACTCGTTGGTAATTAGTGATGAACAGTCAAAAGCGGTACTGCTGCCCTGCACTGTTGGAAACCAAAACGAACGGGTTGAAATACCTGCGGGAGTGCTCAAGCCTACGAGCAATCTGAATGGTAAGGTTGCTCTGCCGGCAGATTATGACGGGCCGGTTTACGTAAGGATCTACGGACTTGACAGTTATTACTCAGTTGATGCGGATGAGGGGACGTACACTCTGACCGACATTCCCGAGGGCATTCATGAGATCTGTGTCACAATCATCAAAACGGGCACTCTTTTTTCAGATGTACAATCAATAACGGTACCCTCCGGTAGCACTGTCGACGCGGGTACTATGAATCTGAACCCACACGGGAGCAGCAGTTTTTCCCGCACAATCGGACTCAACACCACCTCCACCGGTGCCGCGGTAGCAGAAAATGCACTCCACTTCCCCATTCTGCTCCGTCTTGATGAAACGAATTTCGATTTTTCCCAGGCAGCACCTGACGGGCGCGACATCCGGTTCACAAAGCAGGACGGCACGTTCATGCATTATGAAATCGAGCGATGGGATACTGAACTGAAGACTGCTGAAGTATGGGTTCTTGCAGATACTGTTTACGGAGACGACAGCACCCAGTTTTTCACCATGCACTGGGGTGACACAACCCTGTCCTCACCGGAAAGCGGAGCAGTTTTCGACACAGCCCGGGGGTACGAGGGTGTATGGCACCTCTGCGAAACAGAACCGCCGGTTGTGTTTGATGCGACAGCGAATGGATTGCACGGCCAAACTGAAAACATTCGTGAATCCTTCACTTCAGTAGGTGCGATCGGTGTAGCAAAACCATTCAACGGAGGTACAACCTATATCCAAATAGCTGAATCCCATTCAGGCAAGCTCGATTTCAGTGAACACGACTCGTTTAGTATAAGCGCCTGGGTCTATCTGGATACGCTGGATGGACTTTATCATCAGATTGTATCAAAGGGCAATCAACAGTACGGGCTGCAGGTTCATGAAGACGGTTCTTTTGAATTTTTCTCTTTTTCAGAAACAAACGGCTGGTCTGGGGTACGCGCTCCGGCGCAAGCGGGTAAATGGAAATTTGTTACAGGGGTCAAAGATGGTCCAGACCTGCGGCTCTACATAGACGGTATTCTCGCCAGTGAAGAGATAATTGCCAGAGCAGATCACAGCCATAGGGATACCGGATACGATCTCTACATAGGTCGCAGAGCGGATATAGCGGACCGGTTCTGGAAGGGAAGTATTGATGAGGTCCGCATCTCCAGCGAAGCCAAAAATTCCTCCTGGGTCAAACTCGAGTACATGAATCAGAGTTTTCCGGATCTCTTGACCAAATTCAAGTGACTGCTAATGAAATCAGATCTGTTTCAAGCCGCGTCTTTGCGCAAACTACTGTTCCAAAGCCCATTCGACTGAAGCTTCGAAAAGGTTTTTACCCGATTCATTCAGATTTCTGAATACTTTGACTCCGGCAAAGAAGCCTATTGATTTTTCCCGGCGCAGGATCACCGTATCCACCAAAACGTCCCCTTCAGGAGAAAGACATAACTGCCGTATTCCTTACGTTCTGAAAATTCAGTGCTCGCTTTTTCGGCATTGGATTTGATCCCCCTTCTGCTAATCAGATATATTATACCGATTCACACCTTCTTCAGGAGAGACGATTTGGATAGCACAGACGACAGCATTCTCCATTCTCTGGATGCCGAAAACCGGATGCTTCTGAACCATCTGCCCTATCTTCTGAAGGATATTACAGAGATAGGCACCAGCGCTGACCAGGTGCTTGAGATAATCAGAAAAAACGATGCGGCTACTCCCGATATGTCGGCCATAGACCTGGGGTGCGGCAAGGGGGCTGTAGCTGTAAAGCTTGCAAGGGAACTGGGATGCAAGGTGCGGGGAATCGATGCCCTGGAGGAATTTGTGAAGGAGGCCACCGAATATGCTAAGGTGTGCGGAGTAACAGAACTGTGTGTATTCCAGAAAGGCGATATCAGAACCATCACCGATTCATCCCTCTATGATCTCGTGATCTACGGCGCAGTGGGTCCGATTTTCGGATCGATTGAAAAGACCATTCACAAGATAAGCGGATTTGTGCGTCCCGGAGGTTTTCTGGTGATAGATGAATCCTACTGTCCGGAGATTTCAAAACAGAGGGTCTACCACTCGGAAAAGGAACTGTATCTCGCTTTCAGAGAAAGCGGTATGGATGTGATAGATGAATCCCGGACAGATGCGGAAGTACTCCGGACCGTGAACAAAGAGAACAACGAAAAAATCAGACACCGCGCCAACGAACTGAAAAGAATGTTTCCGCTTGAAGCTGCTGTTTTGGATGAATATGTCAGAAATCAGATCAGGTCATGCGAAATACTTGAACACCAGCTGGTTTCGGCAGTGTGGCTTCTGCAGAAACGGCATACCGACCGATACATCTAGAGAGGATAAAAAATGCTTGAACAGCTTCGTACCCGCCGCAGCGTGCGGTCCTATACCGAACAGAAAATTGACAGTGATTCGATCGCCGCATTCAAGGAAGTCCTTCTGAGGTCTCCCTCCTCCAGGCGGATCAACCCCTGGGAGTTCATTTTCGTGGAAGAAAGAGAGATGCTGTCCTCCCTGGCCGGATGCAAGATGCACGGTTCAGCATTTCTGTCCGGTGCGGCTCTGGGAATAGTGATATGCGCGGATGAAACCAAAAGTGACGTGTGGGTTGAAGACTGCTCCATTGCGGCGATTCTTCTTCAGATGGAAGCGCAGAACAGAGGACTGGGGAGCTGCTGGATACAGATCCGCAACCGTCAGCAGAGTGAATCCGTCACTTCGGAAAATTACGTGCGGCAGTTGTTATCCATTCCCTCTCACATAAGGGTAGATTCCATTATAAGCATAGGACACCCTGCGGAAAGTCACGACCCCGTTCCCGAGGAAAAACTGCAGCGGGAAAAAATCCATGTCGGAAAGTGGTAGTTTCGGATAATGACCGGCCCTGATCACATAAACATACCCCGGACTGATGAAGAACTCTTTGATGAGTGTGATATGAGCACGTTCAGGTCTGGAGGGAAAGGCGGTCAGCATGTCAACAAAACCGAATCGGGCGTGCGGCTTGTGCATCGCCCGACCGGCATTGTGGTCATAAGCCGCAAAGAACGAAGCCAGTATCTTAACCGCAAAGACTGCCTGCAAAGACTGCGCTCCAGACTCGAAAAACTCAATAAAAAAAGAAAAATCCGCATCCCCACTCACACGCCACAATCAGCAGTAAGAAAAAGACGTGAATCGAAATCCATCCAGGCAAAAAAGAAAAAACTCCGCGGAAAGCCCCCTGTGGAAGAATAGCCGGTATCAGTCCAGATATTCGAGAAGATAGGTTTTCACGTTTGTGAAAACCGCCTCGGATTCCTCATCCAGATTGTGAGTGGCGCCCGGGAAGATTATCAACTGTTTAGGTTCCTGGGCAAGGGAGTAGACATGTTCACTTGATTCAGCCGGCAGAACAGGATCTTCGGAGCCGTGAATCAGAAGAATGGAGCATCGGGGACCCAGATCCGATGCCACACCCGCTCCGTAACTCTGGGTCGCCAGTGCGATTACGCTTTTTACCGCCCTTTCGTAGTATGCGGCCTGTATCACTACTGCACCTCCGAAGGAGTGCCCTACAAGGGCCACATGGGCGCACCCTTCGTTCTGGAGGAATGCAACACCAGCCCTCACATCATGAAGTGCCTCAGGGAGGCTGTGGGCATTTCTGAAACGGACTCTTAGAGAGGAGATGCGGCTGCCCAGCAGGTCTGCTGCAAGACGGGGATATAGGTTCTTTGACGGAGAATCCCATCCTCCCCCGGCTCCTCCCACCATGATGACAGCGACCGTTGCTCCGGAGGCCTTATAATGGCGGCACAGCGTTTCTCCCCTGCTGGTCTGAAGCCCGATTTCACGGAACTCCTGACCTTCTTCAATCTCCCGTACGCCGAGAATCATTCCCGAGGAATCTCTTCGAGCCATAGGCACCTCCTGCCCTACTGTGAAAGCAAGAATTCAGCCGGATATTATGTTTTATTAGAAGTTTCTTTCATAATTCAACGACCGGCAGTTTTTATATTCAACTCCAGAACTCTTTATTATATTCTGTGTTGAAAGGGTAACCGAAAAATGCTGATCACATTGCGACGATTCCGGAACTTAAATGACTGCAGACGAGAAATACGGCTGCGGGGGATCTCCATTCGGCAAGGCATGTGATACACTGAATAATGATAACTGCAACTCAAGGCCTGCTCCCGATGGAGCGGGCCTTTTTTATTTGAAAGGAGCAAATAGTGCTGAACACAATCGATACCGAAAACAAATACCATCTTTCGTTCTGCGACAAACTCCCCCTCTCTATCGAGAGAGGTAAAGGTGTCAAGGTCTGGGATGAAAACGGGAAAGAGTACCTTGATTTCACTTCCGGCTGGGCCGTTTCAAGTCTGGGCAACTGTCATCCGGCAATAACGGACGCTATAATGAATCAGTGTTCAAAGATAATGCACAATCCCAACGCCGGTCTCACCTATTCCCCCGCCAGAGCCCGGCTTCTCAAGGGCATTCTGAAAATTCTTCCTAAAGGATTATCAAAGGTGTTCTTTACAAACAGCGGTGCGGAAGCAAATGATGCCGCGATGAAACTGGCCGGAAGATCACCGGAAAAAGAAAAATCATAACCGCCCGGATGAGTTTTCATGGAAGGACCATTGCCACAGCCTCGGCTACCGGACAGAAAGTGCAGCGGAACAGGTTCAACGTTGTGATACCCTACCATGAATATGTTCCGTTCAACGACATTGATACGCTGGAGAGCGCCATCTGCTCCGACACAGCCGCAGTGATGCTTGAACCGATTCAGGGGGAAGGCGGAGTGATAGTCCCGGGCGAAAACTACCTGTCACGGGTTTCATCCCTCTGCAAAAGAAAAGGTGTCCTTCTTGTACTTGACGAGATCCAGACAGGTTTCTTCAGAACGGGAGATTCCTTTGTTGCATCCGGCAAGGGAGTAACCCCGGATTTTTTGACCATGGCGAAAGGAATAGCCGGAGGATTTCCGTTCGGGGCAGTTGCAGTAACTGAAAACGTCGCCGCATCGGCACAGAACGGAGATCACGGGGGTACCTACATCGGCAATCCTCTGGGGTGCGCTGTGGCATCCGCCGTGATTGAATTCATGATAGAAAACAGGATCGGGGACCACGTGACGGATATGGGTGGAATCCTGTACAGTGATCTATGCAGATTGAAATCAGGTTTCCCACATTTGATTTCCGATATCAGAGGCAAGGGACTTCTGTGGGCCGTCGAGTTTTACAGTCAGGAGGCAGCATCAGCTGTTTTCAACCGGTCTCTAGACAAAGGTTTAATACTGAATCTCAAACACGGCAATGTTTTCCGGATTTTTCCGGCTCTGAATATTGATAAAGCTGACATGATGAGAGGACTGGATATTTTTACCCAATCTGTTTCAGCTGCATAAATTGCATTTCGGGCTTATTTTATGACACGAAGAGGTGTATAATAAAAACAGAACATCTCAAGGTGAGAGGCCGGTTTCTATGCAGCCGATCAGATTCATGATTGATGTATTCGTCAGCCCGGCTTCAGCCGCGGCATGGCTGATCCTCTTTGTATCGTTTCTGCTCATTGTGGCTATACCGGCGATAATTGTTGGTCTGCGGCCCCCGAGAGCTCAATTTACAGGTCTGGGCCTGGCCCTTACCCCATTTCTGATAGGTATAGCAGGGATGTTTTACAGTCTCAGGATCGCATTTGACGCCATAGATCAGATTCCCGAAGCACATCAACTACCTGCAAAAGCGACCGGAATATCGATATCCATGAGTAGCGCATTCTTCGGCTCCATACCGTCGGCAGTTCTGTGGGCTATCGCTCTCCTGACAATACTGGTTTCAAACAATCTGCAGAAGTCCGGAACTCCACCAGTTTCAAAACGGGCTCAGAACTGGCTTTACACAATAGGTTTGTCCGGGATTCCCATGATCGGGACAATAACGGTGTGGCTATATGGTAAAATCATCAGCTACGATGCATTGGCCAATGTTCCGGCCGCTCAGAGGCAGGCTGCTTCAGCCAATGGTGATCTGCTCTCAAAGCAGGCAGTAATAGTCTGGATTGTTCTTCTTCTGCTCATTCCGGTATTATATTTCGCGCTCAGCAGAAGGGTTGCAAGCAAGCAGTCAGTTACAACAGAAACTCAATCCTGAACAAGCTTCTCTTTCAAAAGAACGTCACGGATATACTTTTTGTGCTCTTTTTTCACACCCTTGAGCGACTTGAGGGCCGAAACAGTGGCGCGCAGGTCCCTTCCCCGGCTTTCATACAATTCATAAAAGAGTGACATATCCAGATTATATGTCATTTTGGACGCCAGCGATGCGTTGTTGATTTCGATTCTGTCCAGCTTCCGGTAATTTTCGGTTCGGAAAAGTGAATCGTAGTTACTGGCCACATCATTTCTGAACTGATTGATGATCTCCTCTTTTCGCTCAAGCTTCTGCTCTCTGCTTATACCGCTCCCGTACATGGTCTTGAGTTCATTATACAACGACCTCAGAAGATCGATATAGGCCTCGTAATCCTCAAGGGCAAGAACTGCCGCCCGGTACTGGTCCGAATCTCTGCCGAATTTCTTTTCCAGAAACAGCAGACCGCCCTGGTTGCCCACAAACGTGGCCATTTCCTCATTTAACTCTATCTCGTTCTTCACGAAGAGAGTAGCATGCATCTGCTCATGGATGATCAGGGATGCAAGACTGAAAACGCCGTAGTCGATCATGAAGGAATAGACTGGATCAGAAAAAAAGCCCAGAGTGCTGAATGCATCCGCTTTTCTCACCACGACTTCGTACCCTTTTCGGTGAAGCTTTTGAGCCTCCTTTTCAGCATCATCCTTATCGAAATAACCTTTGTAAGGAAATTTCCCGAAGAACGGAAACCACCATTTGTACATGTCGAATGTATCAGGCCTGGAGGCCACAACCACATCCACCATGTAATCCCTGTCGACGCGGACATACTTGAGGTAATTCTTATTGCGCTTCAATCCGATGGTATCCATGGCAAATGAGCGTACCTCCTTCACCAGAAGCAGAAATTCCCTGAGATCGGGGGACAGATCCTCTTTCTTAAGCATCTTGTCTATACTCTCCGCCCTCCACTGATACTTTAACAGGGAAACGCCCTGCTTCATGAGATAACAGCTGTTGAGTAAAAGAAGCATAGATAGAACAACAAAAAGACGAAATGACCGCATAAAAACTCCAGAAATAAACTATCAGCAATGAGATACCAATTCAAAAATATTTCCCGCGATGCGCCAAGTCAGTACCAATATGATACTTACAGAGGTCGGAAGGTACACCTTTTGCTTTCGAGCATGACAGCAGAACTACTATTTTCAAGCAAGCTGAAAAATACCGATTCTCTTTAAAAGGAGCATCCGTGGGACCCAAAACTGCTGTTGTAACCGGAGGTGGTCAGGGAATAGGCAAGTGCATCGCCCGGGAACTGCTTATATCCGATTATCATGTGATACTGGCTGAAATCGATCCGGAAGCGGGCCTGGAAGCCGAACAGGAACTTTCCAAAACCGGCAAAGTGAAATATATCCACACCGACACTGCCGATGAGAGAAGTGTTCAGAATATGGTGGATAAAACCCTGATTGAGGGCGGCAGGATAGACATTCTGGTAAACAATGCAGCCATCATGGTTTTCAAACCGCTTGAAGAACTGTCCCTTGAAGAGTGGAACAGAGTGATATCTGTAAACCTCACCGGCTACTTTCTGTGCGCAAAGTACTGCTCGCCCCACCTCAGGAAATCAAAAGGGTCGATCGTCAACATCTCCTCGACCAGGGCAGTAATGTCTGAACCGCACACGGAGAGCTACTCTGCAAGCAAAGGTGGTGTGAGCGCCCTCACCCATGCCCTTGCCCTGAGCCTCGCTCCGGATGTCCGGGTCAACAGTATCTCACCGGGCTGGATCGAGGTGGAGGACTGGAAAAAAAGCCGGATCAGGAAAACGCCCGTACACACGGAGGAAGATAAAAGGCAGCACCCTGCGGGCAGAGTCGGCATTCCAATGGATGTGGCTTCCACGGTGCTTTTCCTTATTGATGAAAAGAACGGATTCGTGACGGGGCAGAATTTCACGGTGGACGGCGGAATGACCAGAAAAATGATTTATGTGTAGAAACGTTGTTCGTTATCCGTTGTTCGTTTTCCGTTATTCAGTTAATCATTGTCCGGTTTTCGGTTTTGAAGTTCAACCTTCATCGTTTTGCCATGCCGTTTTTGCATACGGGAGGCTCTCTACGGATAGCGAAATGTCATTTCCGCAGTCCGAGTTTCAGTGCCAGCGACAGGTTGTGAGCAGCCGAATAAATTTGTATCCTGAGTGTTTATATTTTATTATTAACCATTATGACCACAGACAAAACCACCACTAAAGAAGACTTCTCCGTTTATCGCTACTTCGACCGTTCTTTTTACGGGGAGCTGCTCCTGTTTCTGATATTCGGCCCCCTGCTGGTCATTCTCTGGTTCATCACCATCTATGCATACTACCTCAGCGGCATCTTTTTCGGAAATTTCACCCGGTCTGCTGTTTACCTGACCGTCACAGGCATCGCATCACTTCTCTTCTACATGAATTCCCGCAGAATTCTGGGATCACGGGGCATAGTGGTTGAAAAAGACCGGATAGTCAAACGCACCACCAGAGGCATAAGTGCGATGAACTACTCCGACATAGTGAATTTCCATTACCTGCGCATCCCGATCATAAAGGGATTTCTGATCCTCTATTCGGAACAGGGTAAGCTCTACATTCCCCTTTTCGTTCACAAGAGCCAGGAAATGATAAAGCAGATTTTCAGAAAATTTGAAAAACACGGTCTTTTTTTTGAAAACAGTTCACAAGACAGAGAACATCTGTACAGAGATGCACTCAACTACAATCAGACCAGACTGCGGCGGATCAGTACACTCACTCCTCTGCTCCAGATTCTGACCTGCACTTTCGTTTTCAGCACTGCCGTGGCGGTTATTTTCTGGCAGCAGCAGGTGTTTATCGGACTGCTCTTCGGATCAGGAAGTCTCGTTTTTCCGCTTGCGGCCTATTTCATTACAGATAAAATTATCTCGTTCCAGCAGTCGTATGACAAATTCAGCACTAACCGGGAAATACAGAGCGTTTACATGTTTTCGGGCTTCATCACCCTCCTTTTCTACATGACCGCTGCAATCCTTTTCAGAAATCAATTCTTCCAATGACCCTGCCGATCTCTTCTTCACAAGTAAAAATCAGGAACATCCTCATTTCACCTGCACTGATGCTTGCACCAATGGCAGGACTCACCCACAGCGCATTCCGCAGGCTGATAAGCGAATTCGGCGGTTACGGAGCCCTTTACACCGAAATGCTCTGCGGTACTGCCCTTGTCAGCGAAAACCTAAACGAATCGACCTTCACCAGAAGACGCACTCAGGAAGGGCCGGTATTCTATCAGCTCAAACTGAACGGATCCGAACCTCTCGAGCGCATCTTCGACCGTCTCCGATGGGTCGAACCGACCGGCATCGATATAAACCTCGGCTGTCCGGCACCTTTGGTCAAGAGTGTCAAAGCGGGAGGAGCTCTGTTCGATGATGCCCCCAGGCTCAGACG
>JBKHHW010000244.1:0-3856 GCA_046538945.1 Chitinispirillaceae bacterium
TGACTTCTGCAAACAGAGGGCCGGGCCGTTCACCGGAATGTCAGATGACAAACTTGCCTTTTCTGTATATGACTTTCTCCGTTCCGTCCTTCATAACGGCAGTGACCAGACGGTCGGATGTGGCGATTATGTCCGTGTGCTCGACAGAATGATTGAATCCGAGCTCATCCAGGTCGGCCTCAGTCACCCCGGAAGCGTCACCATCATAAGTATCGTGATACGATTTCCCCACCGCCAGGTGAGTGTTGCCGTATTTACCGCCGAAATTTTCATCATACAGCGTATCGGCCATGAATTTCGAAATTCGGGAGAAACGGGTATCGGTGAGAGAGAACTCGCCGATCTTGTCCGCGTTCTTCTGCTTTATCATTTCCTTGAGGAACTTCTCGTTTTTCCCGGCAGTCGCCTTTACGACTTTTCCCTTTTTGAATTCGAGCCTGATATCCTCTATGATATTGCCGTACCTGTACAGGGGAAGGTCGAAATAGACAGTTCCTTCCGTACCGCGCCAGTCCGGAGAGGTGAATATTTCAAAGGAGGGGATATTGCGGCCGCTCCCACCCAGCCACTTGCGCTTTTCACCCAGGGTGAGCCACAGATCGGTTTCCTTCGATTCCACGTGAATCCGGTCTATGGGCATTTTGTTGAGTCTGTCCAGAACGCCCTGCATCTGTACGAATATGCTCTTCCACTTCTTCACCGGATCTGATTCGTTAAGAAAGCAGGCTCGTGATATCTGTTTCCAGTAATCCTGAATGGTAAGACCGGCCTCCTTTGCCATGCCTTCCGTACCGTAGAGGCACAGTGTCCAGGTGAACTTCCCCTTGTCCTCTTTCTCATCCAGCCAGTCTCTGAATTTGCGGTTTGCTCTGTTTGCCAGAATCACTTTCGAGGGATCGGCTTTTCTGAGATACATCGGATCGTCGTCGGCCAGAATTCTCACCCAGTGATCGATCGAATCGGCCAGGCCGCGGTAGTACTTTTCAGGAAAGAACAGTAGCTGGGAACGGGAGGAGTTCTGGATCTGCAGCAGCTTGAATTCATCGTCAAGCACGTTTATCAGAGCGTGACCGCCCTTGTCCAGAACCGACTTGTATACTTTTTTGGCCAGAGGGAGTCCCGGGAGCTGAGTGACGATGTAGACCACTTCGTTTTTTTTCATTCCCTTGCCGCTGTTAAGCGCAAAGTTGATCAGAACATCAGCGTATTTCTGGAGAAGTTTTTCTGAAGGAGTGTACATAGTCACCTCGCGAATCTTGTGTTTGCAAATTAAAGCCACCCGCCGCGGGCAGTTCTTACATAAGATAATTGATTAGTAGAACGGGTCCAAAGGAAAACGGGGCCCCAGCGCCGGGGCGGTAGAGATCTCATTTGAGCCTCCCTGATCCAGAAGAGCTCATTTTTCTTTCCAGACCGATGCAGCCGGACACCATGTCCTGATGATTCCGGGTATTGTTTATTAATAAAGCTCTTGCGGAACAGGTGATGAGATTTTGAAAACTTCCCGTAAAAAGCGGATCCTTTTTCAGACTGGGCCGCTCCGGTACAACGCTGCCGTAACCCGGGTACCCCCCCGGTCCGGACTGCCCCGTTCATCCCGACGCAATAATGCCGCTGACACATCGGCCTGTCATAGCTTCAGGGCGTCCCTTCAACCCGACCTCTCTCGATTATCCAAATATGCCCCCGCGGGCAATCGAATTATTAATGGGAAGGAGTAATTTAAAGTGTCCCTTCCGGATAGCCGATATACATAATAGAAAGAGAGTAGTGAAACTGCAGGCAATCTGCTGACTCGTAGTGGAGACCTGCTATCCATGGATGGGAGGTAATTATGATGCACCAACGGGTTGAGCCTTATGTATCGCTCGACGATCGCCCCGACAGGGATACCGTTATCGAAAAGGATGAAGTCATGAGCCTTATCATCGATGTGGAAACGATGTCGACAACGGATTTCTACGACAAATACTTCAGCTTGGAGGACTGAGGTAGCTGACATATATCCTGATAGTGGGGAATGGTGAATGTCCTCGGCGGTGATTGAAAAGAAGTTAGGAACGGCAATTTCGCGGTGTTTTCGAGGCGGAAAACTCGTCCGGTTCGAAAACCCCCAGATCTGGCCATTCAAACCTTCAGGACGATTGCCGCCGTTATTTTCTCTCCGGATAGGAATGCCGGGCGCGCAAAAAAAAGACAACGGCACACACTTTCCGCCGCTGCCTTTCCCGACCAGTCTGGAACCTAGTTTGAGCTAAGTGCCCCCGATCAGTTTCCTGATCGTGTTTTTCTCCTCATCGATTTTCCCCACCAGACCGGTTATCTGCTCCTCGAAAGAACCAATCCGGTCAAGTCTCCTCTCTATCTCATCCTGAGCACCTCTGAACCGTTCCTCAGATGACCTCCCTGCAGGCCTTTTCCCGACTTCCTCCCCGGTCTCCCCGCCAAGAGGAGTGACATGCTCAAGCTCCGCTTCCCGAACTTGATGATGCTTACGCTCGATTTCAGGGGGATTGAACGTATCGGGAGGTAATGCCGCTTTCGCCCTTTTCCTGCTGCTTCCTGACATTTCCATATGATCACCCTCCGCCTGGGGTACAATTGATTCATCCATTAAGATTACGTTCAGCGAATCATCTAAATTTGAGCTGATACAGCGGTTAAAGCCGGGGCGGAAGTTCAGAATCCCGGGAAAGGAGCTGTTCGGATTCCTTAAGCTGTCAAAAGATCACTTTTTTGAGGCTTTTTTCTTCTTTTTGGGAGTAAACAGCATGAAAAGAAGCGTGATTACTGCGGCAACCGCAAAAAATCTTTTTCCGGAAAAAGAAGAAGCGGATGAGCAATACTCAGGCAAACCGGTTTCCGGAACTCGCCTCAGAACGGGTTCCGATTTGGTGGTGATGTGCTCCTTTTCGGAACTCTTCCTGCTTTCCTGGCGAGCCTGATTCTGATGAAGTCGACAGTAACCTTTGACCAGGTTTGAGGATATCTTGCATCTTTCTCCGCTTTTTGTTGTGCCTAAGCAACGTTCACTCATTTTTTGCTCCCTTCCAGACCGGAAAACCAGCTGTCACTCAGAATTCTCTCCTGATTACATTATATTTTATATTTCAACCGTTATGCAAGCTTTCCCATAATATGTTTTCAGGAAAACAGCTCAACCTGATCCCGATTTAAATACCAGCACCGAACACGATGTATTTTATTTTCAGTGGTAATCATTTGCGGTGTACTGTCGTTATACAGTATAGTTACGTCGGTGCACAAAGGAAATTGCAGTCTGTTCACAAGTTTGCCGGGGTCCCCTCATGCCGATACTAGCACTTGTTCTCCTCCTCGTACTTGCCCCGGCCACCTATTCCCAGATCCCTTCCAGCCAAAGATCCAGAACCGCGGTCAAAAAGGTTCAACCGCGGCTGGTCAAACAGTTCCAAACCGAAGGTCTGGAATACGGTTCTCCGGTCTACGTGAGAATATTCAAGGAATCCATGGAGCTTGAAATCTGGATTAAAAAAGGGTCGACATACAGACTGTTCAAAACCTATGAAATATGCTCCTACGGATCACAAGGCTTGGGACCGAAACTGAAGGAGGGTGACGGCAAGGCGCCCGAGGGTTTCTACAGAATTCACCCCCACAGCCTCAACCCGTACAGTTCATTTCACCTCTCGTTCAACCTGGGATACCCCAATGCCTACGACCGGGCTCACAAACGCACGGGCAGCGCACTGATGGTGCACGGCAGCTGCTGTTCGGTGGGATGCTACGCCATGACTGACACACAGATCGAGGAGATATACGCAATCATCGATACGGCACTCAGAAAAGGTCAGAAAGCCGTTCCGGTTCACATTTT
>JBKHHW010000075.1:0-14696 GCA_046538945.1 Chitinispirillaceae bacterium
TTTCTTCAGGGGTAGACGGAGGCAAAAAAAAAGCCACCCGGAACTGATCCCGGGTGACTTTTAAATAGTTCCCTTGGTTGGCTTACTCGGCTATTTTGACTTTCGTTCCGATGTGTTCGTTTTTGAGAACCAGGCTGTAGCTCACAAAACCATCTCTTTTTCTGAACCGTTTGGGAACGAAGAATTCCTGTATTTCTTCCGGATCATTTTTCCCGTCGACCTCCACCGGTATCACTTCCACCATAGAAGCGCCCACCTTGGGGGTGATGACCACTTCCAGAACCGTCCCCTTGGGAACATCTGTATTAGTTCCGTCGGTAGAACCATCGGTGTATTCCATGCCGATTTTTTCTCTGGACAGTCCTTCAGTAACTATAAGTCTGTCGCCCTTTTTAAGTTGTTGCTCATTTCCGCCGCACCCGATGAGAAAAACAGCTGCCAGAGCCATCAACAGCACACCTTTTAGTTTTAACATGTAGCCTCCTGATAAAAAGTATTTAGAATTGCTGGAACATCTTCCATACTGAAATTAACTTCCGAACAGTGCAAATCACAACTATTGCAGAGTCTGTCTTTTTACTTATAATCATATGACCGAAATGGCGGGAAATCAAGCTCTTTGTTCCACTTTCCGAGGGACGTGAGGGGATATTCCACTAATTCGGTTCGCAATCTACTTTAAAGACTTACTTTTTTTCGGACCTGATCCTCTGAAAAGGAGAAATCAGCAATAAGAAGCTTAATTAATCACTTTGATTCCAGTCTCGGAGTAATGATCCTGCAGTGAGGAGCAGTGTCTTGAAAAATACAGGTGTTGTGATTGTGAAGAGGTCATTGAGGGTTATAAAAAGGCCACATCACCTAAGGAGACGATCCGGTTGAGGGAAATATTTGCAGGATTGCTGCAGCTAGTGAATAAATTCCGGATTTGCGCTGTGTGCGGCTTTCTGGTTTAGAAGCGAGGAGAGTGCCTGAAGAGCATGGCGGCAGAATTGTGAAAAGAATGTGCTGTCCTGGAGATTGAATGCTCTTCTGTTGAAGAGGTCCGCATCGTTTTTATTTAGAAGAGTCAAAGCTCCGACAATTTTTCCATTGAAGGAAAAACATTTGCTCAAGGCACTTCGGGGCCGGGTCGGAAGATTGGAAAGTTCGGGGAAGAAATCATCGAATTCGTTAATCACCAGTACCTCTTCACCTGTCTTCGATGCGCGGCTGGTTATCACTCTGTTAATTTTGAGGATGGTGTCCGATTGAAGCGTGCTTGAAAGGCTGAATACTTCCGATACGTTGAAAACTCCTTTCTTTTCATCATATAAACTGAAAAAAGAGGTTTCCGCCCCCAGAATGAGACTGGCATTTGAGATGATCAGTTTCAGAAGATGTTTCACATCACGGGCGCTGGCCAGCTCGAAAGCCAGCTCGGACATCGCGGAATATCTGATGGTTTCCAGCTTCGCCCGCTCTTCTTGGGAAATTGTCTTAATTCTCTCTGAAATGGATGCAGCGGTACCTTTGAGAATCTGAGCTTCCTGTTCCAGATCCGGACTGTTGCATATCTTGTGCAGAAAAACAAGCCCGAAGATTTCTCCTTCTATCCGGACCGGTTCTGCCAAATACCACTTTTTCTTCCCCGGAACAGTCTCGATCTGGAGGCTGAATCCGTTTCCGTCTCCGGTTATTCGCTCTGTAAAACGCTGGTTGAGCTTGATTTTCTTGTATTTGGACAAGCTCCGGCTGATTGCACTTGATGCTTTGAGGATAAATTCGCTGTTCTCACGGTCGAA
The DNA here is from genome assembly GCA_046538945.1 of Chitinispirillaceae bacterium. Lineage (GTDB taxonomy): Bacteria > Fibrobacterota > Chitinivibrionia > Chitinivibrionales > Chitinispirillaceae > JAEZKC01. The sequence continues at coordinate 1,785 of JBKHHW010000075.1, forward strand.
GCGGTAGAAGTTGCAGATTTCACAGCCGCAGGTGTTTGCGATTCTGAGAAGCAGAAGACTGATTCTTTCCAGAAAGGGAAACTGTTCCATCATCAGAATGTCTTCTATCCCGTCCTCTACCGAGCGGCAGAACGCGAATGCCGACTGACATTCGTACTCCTTGGAGGTCTGGATGATATCAGCTGTGAAATCAGCCAGCCGTTTGAGATGGTGCAGATCCCCGCTGTTGAATACTCTTTTCGCTCTTTTGCTGTTTATGTTTATCACACCCACAACCTTTTCGCCGATTACAAGCGGAGCACTCATTGAACAGACAAGATCCTTTCTTGCACCGTTTCCACCGGTTGTCTGCCTTTCGTTGTCGTGGATGATCCGGGCTTTGCCGGTTTTGGCGACACTGCCCGCAATACCGGTTCCCAGCTTCTGGACTGTTTTTTTCACAATGGTGTTTTCCAGACCATCCGCCATTTCGATGGTGAGATACCTTTTCTGTCTGTTAAGAAGCATGATGGACCCGCTGTCGGCATCAAGGGTGCGCCTTGCAAGATCCAGAACCGTTTTGAGAAGTTCCTCCTTCCTGGTGGTGAAGTAAAGAGTCCTCTTTATTTCGTGCAGACTCTGGATCACCTTTTCACGGTAGGAGGAGTAGTCTCCCTGCCTGAGCTCCTCCAACCCGGTGCAGAAAAGAAGCTGCGCACAGTGACCGTTCATGATGTTGGTATCCGTAAGTCCCAGGCTCCTCAGCCAAGACTCCACCTCCGGAATGTTGGACGTGTTGATGATGATGTCGATTTCAAGCTGTCTGAGATTGTCAGGATCCAGGGCAGAGGGGTCGATTATCTTGAGGACCCTGTAGCCGTCTGTTCTCACCAGCATTGTGAAGAGGTGGGCGGCCTGATGGTCGGTTCCTATTATGACTACGTTCGATTCTTTTAACATATTATAAGTATACCACGCATGAGAGCTGGATTTTCAACACCTAAATTCAGTTTGTGCCACTTAAAAGCTGATTCTGAATCCGGGCGGCTTCATCGCATCTGTTGGTTATCAGCATATCCGGAAGTGTATCGTCCAGGCATTCCTTTATCAAATCAGGGGAATCCACGGTCCATATGGCAATTTTTCTGCCGCCTTGTTTCTGGGCCTCGAAAAACTTCCGTTGCTTTTTCAGGACTGCAAGGGAGGGGGCGATGAAAACGGCTTTGCTGAGAGCGGCAGATTCCAGTTGGGATGCCTTCTCCACAAGGTAACCGGTAGTCAGGTCTGGATCGATCATGCCTATTTTGTTGACTATTTCCCCCTGGAAGGACTGGAAGGCCACATCTGTTTTGGCAAAATGCCCGAGTACCTCTTTGATGATCTCCTCCTCATATCCCTTCTCCTTGAATTCAAAAAGAACTTTCGTCTTTCCCGAAAGCGCCTTGAGAACTTGGGAGATCGAGGGTACTGAAAAACCCAGTTTTTCCGTAGCAGACCTGAGTTCATCGAAAGTAAGAGTGCTGAGAGGCCGGAGGTCCCGGGGGAAATCCACCGCCGGGTCGTGGTATGCCACCGCGACCCGGTCGGCGGTTTGTCTGATATCGAGTTCCACCATGTCCGCACCGGAGACGGCTGCTCTGAGGAGGGACTCGACGGTGTTTTCGTGAACGCGGGAGGGGATCCCGCGGTGACCGATGATAATTTTCCTTGAAAGCATTTACCCGCTCTTAGTGGTTAGAACTGTAATCTGCTCCTCTGCAGGTAAATTACATCTGTCCAAGGAAATGTTCCAGCAGAAGCCGTACTCCGAATCCGGTTGCGTACTGGGGTACTTCCCCTTTGGCTCCGCCTTCATTCCAGGATGTTCCGGCTATGTCTATGTGAGCCCAGGGAACATCGCCCACGAACTCTTTAATGAATGCCGCTCCCACAATGGAGCCTCCGTGCCCCCTTTTGAATTTGGACAAGTTCCGGATATCGGAGATTTCGCCCTTTATTGAATCGCTGTATTCCTGATAGAGCGGCATTCTCCAGAGCCTCTCGCCGCTGCTTTCTCCCGCATCAAAGAGGCTCTGGGCCAGATCGTCATCGTTTGAAAAGAGACCGGCCACGATGTCGGCAAAGGAGACAAGTATGCCGCCTGTCAGAGTGGCGAGATCGATCACCGTGCTCGGCTTGTATTTCTGTCTGCAGTAGGAGATCGCATCCGCCAAAAGAAGCCGTCCCTCGGCATCCGTGTTGTTGATTTCGACAGTGAGTCCCGAGTGGGATTTGAGCACATCTCCGGGAAAATAGGAATTGGAGCCGATCATATTGAAAGCGGAGGGCACAACTCCAATTATGTTGATCCTGGGCTTGAGGGAACCGATGCTTTTCATGAACCCGAGCACTGCGGCTGCTCCGGCCATGTCTTCTCTCATGGTTTCTATGCTGCCGGAGGGTTTGAGGTTTAGCCCCCCCGCATCGAAGGTGACCCCTTTGCCCACCACTGCATGACGTTCTTTGCTGCTGCTGTTTCCCGTGTATTCGATCATGATGAGCCGGGGGGGGTGAGGAGAGCCTTGTCCTACGGCTTTTATGAGGTTCAGCTTCTGCTTGTTTATTTCCTTTTCATCAAGAACAGTCACTTTCATGCCGCAGGCCTTTCCCAGAGACAGAGCTTCCCTGACGAGACGTTCCGGCGTGATCACGCTTGCGTTTTCATTGACCAAATCCCGGGCATAGTTCACCGCGTCACATACGATCTCCGTACGCCTGATGTCGTTCAGGGACAAATCTGAGTCTATAATGTCTATTGTCTCCACGAAGGTGGGCTTTTCCTTTTTATATTTGACATATTTATAATTGCCGAGTATCGCCCCCTCCAGACAGCACAGTTTCTCTCTGCTTCCGAAATCTTGCGACTGCGGCATGAGCATGGTGACTTTGCTTTTCTTCAGCTCGATTGCTTTCTGTATTCCCTTCGCGCCGGCGGTTCTGAGCTTCCTTTCGTTACACTCCTCCTCTTTGCCGATGCCCACGTAGATCACGGCTGCTTCATTTTCGTACCGCACCGTCACTTCTCCGCTGCTCCCGGAAAAATCTATCGGCAGCTTGTCGGCCTCTTGCGCCAGGAATTCGATGCGGGTGGGGAATTTGGGTGATTTGGATAAACGAATTTTCATGGTGTCACCCCGTTTTTTTAGGTGTGAGGGTTTAATTTATTTCGAACTGCTGTGTTTCTTGATTTGTAATATACATCTTTTCCCGTGTCTGCGCCTGCAGCCAGCTCAGCCGTGTTCTGTTGAGAAAGCCTTGTGCTTTATTCTGTTTATGAGACCGCCAGCAAGAAGCGTCTGCACCTGCCGTTCACTCAGCTTGTGTTCGGCTCCGATAGAAACACCTTTGGTCAGATTGAAAATTTCTATTTCGCTTTTTCTATCTCCCAGAATCTCTCTGACTCCTTCAATACGGAGGACGTCTCCCTGATCTACGTCGGCAACCTGTTTCCTGTTAACGAAAGCGAGAGGTAGAATGCCGAAATTGACCAGGTTCTGCCAGTGGATGCGCGCGAAGCTCAGGGCCAGAACCGCTCTGAGGCCCAAATACCGGGGAGCAAGTGCCGCATGCTCTCTGCTTGAGCCCTGCCCGTAGTTTTCTCCTCCAGCTATCATGAACCCGTCTGAGCATTCTTTCGCTCTGTTATGAAACGATTCATCTATCTGGGAAAAGAGAAAGGTGCTGATTGCGGGAATGTTGCTTCGGAATGGAAGTACCCGGGCTCCCGCGGGCAGTATATCGTCCGTGGAGATGTTGTCATCTGTTTTAAGCAGCACTGGTAACTCCATCGTATCCGGCAGGGGCTCGAACTGAGGGAGAGGTTTTATATTCGGACCCTTCTGCAGCTCGACTTCTGTGGTGGATGAATCCGGGAGGACAAAAATTGATCTGTTTATCCGGGGGTGCAGAGGTTCTCTGATCGGGGTGTACTCCAAATCCAGAGTGCGGGGATCGGTTATTTTGCCCGCGAGTGCGCTGGCGGCCGCTGTTTCCGGGCTGCACAGATATATCTGATCATGTACGGTACCTGATCTGCCGGGAAAATTCCTCGGCACGGTCCTGAGACTGATTTTTCCTGTCGCAGGGGCCTGCCCCATCCCGATACAGCCGTTGCAGCCGGCCTGGTGAATCCTTGCGCCGGCATGAATCAGTTTCTGCAGATAACCCGTGTCGGTCAGACTTTCAAGAACCTGACGGCTGGCGGGGTTTATGTCAAGAGACACAAGGGGGTGCACCTGTTTGCCATGCATTACCTGAGCCACTACCGCAATATCCCTGAAACCGGGATTGGCGGATGAGCCGATATAGGCCTGGTGGATTTCGCGGCCGCCCACTTCCCTCACCGGCACCACGTTGCCCGGACTGCCAGGGAGTGCGATGAGCGGGATAAGCGAGGAGAGGTCGATCACCTCTGTTTCATCATAGAGTGCATCTTCGTCTGGCACAAGCTCCACCCAGTCCTGCTCTCGGCCCTGTGACTGCAGAAATTCGCGAAGCACCCCGTCGGAGGGAAAGACACTGGTTGTGGCTCCCAGTTCAGCTCCCATGTTTGCTATGGTATGGCGGTCCATCGCACCTAGAGAGGAGAGCCCTGGGCCGTAGTACTCGAACACTCTGCCCACTCCGCCCTTCACACCATGGCGTCTCAACAGTTCAAGTACTACATCTTTGGCACTGACCCAGTCGGGAAGCTTTCCGGTGAGTTTCACTCCCCTGACCAGGGGCATTTTTACGAAAAAAGGCTCTCCCGCCATGGCGGCAGCCACTTCCAGCCCCCCGGCGCCCACAGCCAGCATTCCCATGGAACCACCCGAGCAGGTGTGGCTGTCGGACCCCAGAAGAGTTTTTCCGGGTATGCCGAAGTTCTCCATATGAACGGGGTGGCTTACACCGTTGCCCGGACGGGAATAGCATATTCCGAATCTGCGGCAGGCGCTGGCCAGAAAGAGGTGATCGTCGGCATTGCGGTAATCTGTCTGCAGGAGATTGTGGTCCACATACTGTACGGAAACCTCCGTTTTCACTTTCCCGAGCCCCAGCGCTTCGAGCTGGAGCATCACCATGGTGCCGGTTGCGTCCTGCATGAGGGTCTGGTCGATCTTCAGCCCGATCTCCTCTCCAGGGGTCATTTTTCCGTGTACGAGGTGGCTTTCTATAAGTTTGCGGGTCAGGTTTTTGCTCACGGTACATTCCTTAACGAAGGTGCAGTAGAGGAAAACGGGAGTTTGCTGAAGGGTGTATTGCAAGAACAGTGCCCGCACAGAGGAAGTCCTTCCTTCCGGTGGAAGCCGGGAGGATCGGCCCGGTGTTTGCTCCTTGTGCATGATGGTAAACCATTGAACCGTTTGCACCATTCGGGAAGGACAGAATCAAATGGCCAATGACCAAGGCAAGGAAAATCCGCGAAAACCAGACGAAACGCCTCCCATGGCTAACAAGTTCAACATGTGGCGTTTTCTTCTGTGGGCCGTGATCCTCACAGCACTGTTTTCCTACGTGTTCGGGAGTTTCGGCTCGATGGACAGGGTATCTATCTCCTACTCGGAATTCAAAAAGCAGGTTAGGTCGGGGGAAGTGTCCGAAGTGAAGGTGACCGGAGATAAAATCGAGGGATCGTTCCATTCCGATTATGTCACTACCGTGAACGGCGATACGACCCGGTACTCCCGTTTCAGTACAGTCATGCCCTCATTTCAGGACGATGATCTGATGGATATTCTGGATGAGAACGATGTGACTGTCAGGGCGGAGTCAAGTGAGGGGAACTGGCTTCTCAGTTCATTGATTCTGCTTCTGCCCTGGCTTCTGATTATCGGATATTTCATGTATGCGGGGTCAAAGTTCCGCAAGCAGATGAGAGGCGGCGGCGGGGGATTCGGCAGCGGTCTTTTCAATGTGGGCAAGTCCAAGGCCAAACGTTTCCGCAAGGAGGTTTCAAACGTGAGCTATAACGATGTGGCCGGGTTGAGCAATCCGAAAAAGGATCTGCAGGAGATTGTGGATTATCTTAAAGATCCCGGAAAGTTCGCCTCTCTTGGGGCCACAATACCCAAGGGTGTACTTCTGATGGGGCCTCCCGGGACCGGTAAGACGCTGCTTGCCCGTTCGACGGCGGGAGAGGCGGGGGTGCCTTTTTTCAGCACTTCCGGGTCGGAATTTGTGGAGATGTTTGTGGGAGTGGGAGCTTCGAGAGTGAGAGACATGTTCGAAACCGCTAAAAAGGAGGCTCCCGCCATAATATTCATAGATGAGCTGGATTCGATCGGGCGGGTAAGAGGATCGGGTCTGGGGGGAAGTCACGATGAGCGGGAGCAGACTCTCAATCAGATTCTCTCGGAAATGGATGGTTTCGAGCCTCATCAGTCCGTGGTGGTTATTGCGGCCACCAACCGGCCCGATGTGCTCGACCCTGCTTTGACCAGACCGGGGCGTTTCGACCGGCAGATTTCCCTTGATTTCCCTCAGAAGAAGGCCAGGCTTGAAATTCTCAATATTCACTCCGCCAATGTGCCCGTAGCGCCTGATGTCGATTTCGAGAAGGTGGCGGCACGTACGGTCGGGTTTTCGGGTGCGGAGCTAAAGAACCTGGTCAACGAGGCGGCACTGCTTGCGGGCAGAAGGGGCAGCAAGGTAGTGGAATCGAAGGATTTCGACGAGGCCCATGACAAGATCATGCTGGGTTCGGAACGGGAAGATAAGCTCAACGAGAAGGAAAAGGAGATTGTGGCCTATCATGAAGCGGGGCACGCTCTGGTGGCCAAACTGCTACCCGAAACTGATCCTCTTCAGAAGGTAACTATTATCGCCCGCGGAAGGGCTCTGGGGGCAACCGAGCAGATTCCCGATACCGACCGTCACAACCTTAACCGTACCTATCTCCTCGGAAGGATTTCTGTGTCTTTAGGAGGAAGGGTTTCTGAAAAGTTGATCTTCGATGAGCTGACCAGCGGAGCGGCTCAGGATCTCAAGCAGGTGACCAGTATCGCCCGGAAAATGGTGTGTCAGTGGGGTATGAGCGAGAAGATCGGTCCCACAACGTTCAGCCAGGGTGAGGAGCATCCCTTCCTGGGCAAGGAGATGGCGCAGCAGAAGGATTTCAGCGAGCACACTGCCCGGCTTATCGATGAGGAGGTGCAGCGGATAATCCGTGAGCAGGAAGAGAGGACTATCGCCATTCTCACCGAGAACAGAGAAAAGCTGGATAATCTGGCTGCGGCTCTCATGGAGCATGAAACTCTGGAAAACGGGGAAGTGGACCGGATTCTGGATATGTCATCGGCCAAAGTGGTGGGTGGCTGATTATTGCAGCACTTATTCCGGTCAAATCCTGGGGTGAACGGTTTGATCCGATCACCCTTTTTCAAATCAAAACGGCGAATCTATGTTTTCTAACCGGGGCAGTTTGGAATCCTTGTCGGAAAGGATCGGTTCCTCAACAGGCCAGGAAATCGACAGTTCCGGATCATTCCAGATGATTCCCGCATCGTGCTCGGGGGAGTAGAGGCTGTCGACCTTGTACTGCATTTCGGAATCAGGCTCCAGTGTACAGAATCCGTGAGCAAAGCCCGCGGGGACAAACAGCAAATGGAAATTTCTTTCACTCAGTTCGAAGCCGCGCCACTGTCCGAAGGTGGGTGATTTTTTGCGCAGATCGACGATTACATCCCAAACGGCTCCCCGGGTGACCCGCACCAGTTTGCTCTGAGCGGTGGGGGGCTTCTGGAAATGCAGCCCTCTCACCACACCCTTCTGGGTTGAACGGGAGTGGTTGTCCTGTACGAAATCGCAGCTGATCCCGGCATCTTCGAATTTTTTGCGTGAAAAACTTTCCAGAAAGAAGCCTCTGGTATCGTTGAACACTTTCGGTTTGATCAGAAATACACCGTCAAAGTCGGTTTCAAGAAATTCCATTCGAGTTCAGTCCTGGTTGTCTATCAGTTCGAGAAGGTATTTGCCGTACCCGTTTTTCTCCATCGGGCGGGCAAGAGTAGTGAGCTGTTCTGCATTGATGTATCCAAAGCGGTAGGCGATCTCTTCGGGGCAGGAAACCTTGAGACCCTGACGTGCCTGGATGGCCTCTACGAATGTCGAAGCCTGAAGCATCGAATCGTGGGTTCCTGTATCAAGCCAGGCTATTCCCCGTCCCATATTGACCACCTTCAGACGGTTCTGTTCCAGGTAGAGTCGGTTGAGGTCTGTTATTTCCAGTTCACCTCTGGGAGAGGGTTTGAGCTGGCGGGCCAGCTTGCATACCTGCGAATCATAAAAATAGAGACCTGTAACGGCGAATTTGGACTTGGGTGCTGCCGGCTTCTCCTCAAGCGATATCGCCCTGCCGTTCTTATCGAATTCAACCACTCCGTACCGGTGTGGATCATTGACGCGGTAGGCGAAAACGGTGGCGACTTCAGGTTGCTCGATTGCCACATTGAGGCATTGTACAAGCCCGTGTCCCCAGAATATGTTATCGCCCAGTATAAGAGAGACGGGGTCCTTTCCGATGAATTCCTCTCCGATGATGAATGCCTGGGCCAGACCTTCGGGTTTGGGCTGCTGAGCGTAGGAAAGGGACATCCCCCACTGGCTTCCGTCGCCCAGGAGCTTCTGGAACGCGCTCTGGTCTTCCGGAGTAGTAATGATCAGTACCTCACGTATTCCGGCCAGCATCATGATGGACAGGGGGTAGTAGATCATGGGCTTGTCGTAAACGGGCATGAGTTGCTTTGAGACGGAGATGGTGATCGGGTAGAGTCGTGTTCCTGAACCACCGGCCAGAATTATTCCTTTGTGCATACAGACTCCTGAAAGCGGATAAAGCTGAAAACTGACTCGTTTGTGTTTGGGGTACCTGGAATTTCGATCAGTCCGGTTCGTAACAAGAAGGCGGATTCTGAACAGAGTGTTAAATATACTATATTACCAGTATGGACATTCAATCCGGGGCTGTTGAAAAATCAGAAATTCTGAGGGTCATGGAGCAGTTTCTCCAGTATGCCAGGAAGGAGAAGGGGTATTCGGAGCATACTCTTGATGCCTACAGAAGGGATCTGGAGCAGTTTGCCGCGTTCCTGAAGCTTAAAAAGCTGCCGCTTTCAGCTGCCGGAGCTCTTACCCGGGCCTCCCTGAGGGCGTTCAGTTATTCGCTGCGCGAGCAGGGGCTTAAAGCCAGGTCCATGGCCCGCAAAATTGCTTCACTTAAGTCACTTTGCCGTTACTGCATGAAACAGCAGATTCTTTCGGTGAATCCCGCCAAGACGCTTGCCACTCCCAAAATGGATAAGCCGCTGCCTGTTTTCTTAAGCCGGAACCAGGCCGATGAATTGGATTCCAGGCCGCAGAACGGGCCAGAGGATGTGCGCAACGGGGCAATCGTGGAGCTTTTCTACGGAACCGGGATTCGTCTTTCGGAGCTCTACAGCTTATCCGTATCTGATATAGACAGAAACAGACTGACCGTGAGAGTTGTGGGAAAGGGTCGCAAGGAGAGAATCGTGCCGGTGACCAAGCAGGCTCTGGATCTGATCGATCTTTATCTTCGGCTCAGGCCCGAACGTGGCGGGGTCAGGGATCCTCTTTTTGTGAATCAGAAGGGGCAGCGGCTCTCCAGGCGCCAGATCGAGAGAATCGTCAACAAGGCGCTTTCTTCCATCAGTGTCCAGAAGAAAAAGAGCCCCCATGTCCTGCGCCACTCCTTTGCAACCCATCTGCTTGATTCCGGTGCGGACATACGGGCCGTGAAGGAACTTCTGGGGCATTCTTCTCTATCCACTACTCAGATTTACACCCATATCTCAAGAGAGCATCTGATAAAGGCATACCGTCAGGCGCACCCGCGTGCCGAGAAATAGGCGCAAAAAAGGTTCTCTCACGGCGGATAACGGATAACGGTTAACGGTTAACGTTCCCACCGTACTTCTTTTGAATACACTTTATGACCGGATACGGCGAAAAAATGCCCCGATCGGTCTATGAATATTTATATTATAGTGTAATGAAGTATCCAAAAAGTTGTAGTTCGGGGCAATTTAAACGTTTTAACAGCTTCAAGGGTGAAGAACTATGAAAAACAGGACCTTACTCAGGATCATCTCTCTTTGCGGGCTGGGGCTTTTGTATGCCGCTGGTGTGTGTGCACAGGACTACCCTGACATCATCTGGGTTCCCGTCACCTATTATGATTTCCATTCAGATCGCTCCAATCCGGAATTCGAGCAGCGTCACATGACCGCGGATCCTTATCGCACTGGTATGGTAGCCAGAACTTTGGATGCAGAGGGAAAACCGCGGCTTGGACCAAACCCATACATGAATTATTACATAAAGTACTGGTTCCGACCATGGGAAAGTGCCGCAAAAGGGGATTTTACCGGACCCCATTACAGTCCCAGAGCTGGTTATAAGGAACGGTATGCAGATGAAGACTGGGTTAAGGAATACCAGGAGGATATCACTTACCTGGGAGTAGAGCAACTTGATCATGATACATCTTTTAAAAACATAGTCATTGAAGATTCTCTTCCTTTTGAGCATCTCGGAGATGGTGTATATCAGTACAGCAATGAGGATTTTTTCCCTCTGGATGATAGAGGGTTTGGAAATGAATGGAACCATGAGCTGGGAAACGTCAATTACAACAGAGAGCAGGGTATTGATCCCGACCACAATTATTCCTTTACAATGGAGCTTCACTGGCAGTTTGTGAAAAAGCCGGGAATGACCTTTGATTTCGAGGGAGATGACGATGTTTTTGTGTTTGTAAATAGAGAGCTGGTTTTGGAAATCGGCGGTATACATCAACCAGCACAAGCATCCTTCGATGTGGATGACGTGGGCGGTTTGGTGAATGGCCGTCAGTACGATCTGCATGTGTTCTATGCGGAACGTCACTCCGCTTTGTCTACCATAAAAATTACAACCAACATAATTTCCGCTCCTGCCGACATGGGTCTCTACCCCAAGGGTACTCAGCCGGATGTTGGGGACAATGTCGCCTACGATGATTACATCGAATGGAGAGTCGGTCATCCTATGGAGATCCATGCGCACCTGTTCGACAGCAGCAAAGCATGGCGCCCCGAGATGAGCGAATATGTGACCTGGACTGTGGAAGGGGATCCTTCCATTCCCAGCGGTGAAACAAAATCCTTTCTCAGATTCACACCGACCAGTTCTGAAAATGACCTGGTTATAACAGCTACCTACAGAGATCCCAATAGTCCGGACAGCCCTCCCTCGATAAAAACAGTGAGGGTCAAAGTTTTGCCCGGGGAGCCCACTCAACTCGATATTCAACCAGACTCAGTCGTCACATCTTACACAAAAAAAGATGATTTTGATGGCCTTTATTTCAAAAGCAGTGAGGATGAGGCCAGGCTCTGGGTTGTGCTCCGGGATGAATGGGGTAATTATGTCCGCCATGCCACCGATGCTCAATGGCAGAGTCTCAACGGAGAAGTAGCTGAAACAATAAGGTTGAATGGCAACTCTGCCAGGGTGATCAAGAATTTCAAAGCCGAAGAGGGTGAGGAGACAATCATAATCGTAAGGGAAGGCAACCTGAAGCCGGATACCATAGCTGTGGGAAGTGTGGGAGAAAAATCGGCTGGCATTGGTCCAAACCCCTTTGTTCCGGGTAAGGATCTCTTAAGTGTCACTCTCCGTCCCGAGACCTACTCCTATTACGAGAATGTCATAAAGGAAAGCGGGATCGAGAGTGGGACTCTGGTTGCTGTCGGAACGGAAAAACAGCTCAAGGCTAATCCGAAAGATCCGAGCTCTTATGGTAAAGTGGTTATTTATGATTGCGTGGGGAATATTGTGTTTCAGGATGAAAAGGGCCTCAAGCGTGCCAAATCCCCCCGTTCCTATGGGTTTATCTGGGATGGCAAGAACAACAGGGGTAGATTGGTTGGTCCTGGAGTGTATCTGGTAAGGATTACTGGCGAGAATTCGGATAATGAGCCCTTTTTAGTACAGAAAAAGGCAGGCATCAAAGGCGAGTGATTTTTGGTCTAGATCGGATTTCGATCCCGTTTCCCTGGGTGTGGAAGCGGGATTTTTTATTGTGGTGCGCCCGGCAGGGCGCACTCGTTTTCTCGTGAGGGGGTTGTGGTGTCCCGGAGATGTTTCCGAAGAAACATTCCCGGGATTGACGCAGTGTCATTCAAAAATCACCTCCGGGTTGGGAGAAAGCCAGAAAGCTTACAACCGTTAGGCCCACTTAACGCTTTTGGGTCAGCGCAGGATGATGGTATCCTCTCATGAAGACCGGAGAACCGTCTTTGGGGAAATGACCCCAGTTCATCGGACCAAGCTTTCTGATATGAATGGAAGGCGGTACCCTGCGCACTTTTGAAGCGCGGGTGTACTTCGCGGGGCGCTGTTGCCGCGAATCCTGAAACTGGGGGGAGTACTTCTCTCCCATTATTTTTTCAGCTCGTTTTTCGTGAGCAGCCACCAGTTTCGAATTCTTCTCACTGAGGGCATCGAGTTTTTTATAATACTTGGAAAGTCTGCGGCTGGAGGTTTTGGTTTTCAAAAGCTCCTCGTTAATTTTCACTTCCAGTGACGCAGTTCTCCTCCAATGCTCCTTGTTGATGTATTTCATGCTCTTGTGGAGTTCTTTAAGTTTGCGTTCCTGGCCGCGGGTCAGATCCAGTTCGGTATAGTGCCGTACCGTTTTTGCCTCTTTTTGCACCACGTCGGCTGCGCCGGCGTAAAGAGGAACCATCAGTGTTACCGCCAATATGAAAAGTAGTGTTAGTTTCGATCCCATCAAAAGTCCTTTCGTTAGCTTGTGATCTTCGGGCCCTGTATTCTTGAAAGGTTATTTCGTTTGGGAGGGAAAAAATATTCTGTAGATTTGATGGAAATGGTGGCCGGAGGATGGAATGT
>JBKHHW010000245.1:0-3799 GCA_046538945.1 Chitinispirillaceae bacterium
GCCTTGTCCGCGGAGGGCAGGGTGATCGAAGCCGCCTCGTACTGACGATCGTTGATGATAATCCGATTGTTCCGGATTTCAGAAATGCTGTGAATGTCATCCATACCAATGATCGTCATTCCATCTTTTAGTATCACTCTGGCTGAGGCATATTCTCCCAGTTTTTGAAGTAACTCCTCATTAATGCGGATTCCGCCGATTACGTTCAACGGTGAATCGAGAAGTTGGAAGGTTTCCTTTGCCTGATATGAAAGTACCTGTTCTCCTTTATACTTGTCCACATAGACCGTCGGAGTCCGGGTGAGTGATCTTGCTTTTTCCTCTGAACTCAGACCGGCCCTGGCCGGGAAATGTCCGCAGGAGAGGATCTCTCCGTTATTGTCGGTAATCTCGAGAAATGAGAAACCCAGCGGCTTTCTGAACCGGATCGCGGCTTCCCGGACCACGTCGGAACTGCGGTCCTTTTCCAGAAACAGCTTCATCGAGAACGCTCTGTCGTTCTGAAGCACCTCGGCGAATGCCGAGAGCCGCACTCTGATCTCTTTGTTCAGATCATCAAGCCGGGTCTGAACCGTTTTGCGTGCGATTTCCACCCTGTAGTCGGGCTCCTCCTGGGCTGTCGTTTCTGTTCCGTTCTGAAGGTAATAGTAGGTGCCTGCTGCGGCAAGAATGGCTGTTAAAAGGGGAATCAGGAATTTCATACTGGATTTCTTTCGTGTTCGGGAATCTTCTGTAAATTAGGATGCACTACAGAGAAAATAATATTGTGATACCGGGCAGATAACCTTTTCCATTCATAGGGAGTGAAGATATCGATTTTTGCCCAGGAGAGTACGCCTGGGTGCTTTCAATATTTATGTGTGCTGATTTGACGAATCACCTGATGATATCGACTAAAAGCAGAGTCCGGATAAAAAAACAGGGCTTTGCTGCTGTATACCAGACGACATTTTGCTTCAAAATGTACTGTAAACAGGGCGAAATCGGGTCATTGCTGAAATGAGTTGCTCACTTCTGGCTGGAAATTTTATTTTAAACTACCAAATCGTGCTTGAAAGCTTCTACTTCCTGTTTATATATTTCCTAATACTTTGCGCCAGTAGCTCAGCTGGATAGAGCGTCGGCCTCCGGAGCCGAAGGCCACAGGTTCGAATCCTGTCTGGCGTAGTGAAAATGGTTAAAACACACAATTTAAGAGTGACACTCTTCAAGGAGGTTACTATTAACTTCCGTACCAAGACCCTCGGAATTTTCGATGTCGTTACGCCAGTTCTGGAGGACGGCGAAATTTTTAATTCGGGGCTTCTGAAAGATTACATCAATCAGATGATAGCTTCCGGCAGACGTAGTTTCTCTATAGATCTATCACCGCTGGACTATATATACTCCGATACCATTAACGTATTGATGGTGCTCAACAAGCGGGTGCTTGAGATAAGTGGCCGCCTTAGTCTGCTTGCGCCTCAACCTGAGGTGGTGGGCATTCTTCAGAAAGCCGGCATCCACAATATCATGCGGGTATTTGATTCGGAAGCAGATCTTATGCGTACTTCCGATGAGATCATGTCCATGACTCCCGGATACAAAGTTACTGATCTGCAGAACGCGGCGGATGCATTGGATGACCCTCAATCGGAATTCGACAGCCTTCGTTCTGAAATCGGGTCGGTTTTCGGAGATGGGTCTGATTCGGTAGCTCCGAGCCAGCCGCCTCCTCCAAAACAGGCTCCTCCTAAGCGGCCTGCTCCTCAACAGCAGCCACCCAAGGCAGCTCCTCAGCAGTCCTTTGATCTCTACCCCATGGGTGGCGGCGGTACTCAGGTACCTCCCCCATCTCAACAGCCGCCAATGCCATCAAATGCGCCTGCGTACCCACCTCCTGTGCATGGAGGGGCTCCTTCTGCGCCGCCGACAACACCTCCTGTTCCACCCAAGGCCTCGTCGCAGCCAAGTGTTTCGGGGGGATATGAACAGGGGAGAGGTTTTCCCGATGATAGTGACAAGTCCTATACTCCCTCTGAAACGAGACGTTTTGCGCAGGCTCCTGTTTCGTCGACTCCCGTGCCCGATCCGGTAAGCGATTTCGATGATCTGGAAGGGAAGCCCAGCAAGTCAAAAAAGCAGAGGGGCGATTTTGATACAGACAGTTTCGAGGAGGAATTCGAAGGTAAGAAAAAGGGATTTCCCGTTCTGGCCCTTGTTGCAGTGCTGGTTGTTGCCGGGTTGGGGGCAGGGGGATATTTCTTGTTTTTTAATAAAGCAGCGGATTCCGGTGATACAACCATAGCTGAATCCCGTCAGCCTAAAGCTATTCCAACCAGTACACCTTCAGATTCGGCCTCCAAAGATGAAGAAGATGAAAAGGTAAGTGAAAAAGAGGAAACAGAACCGGCCAAGAAGGTTGCCAAAGCAGCACCTAAGCCGAAGGCAAAACCATCAGCACCGAAACCAGCACCGAAACCAACACCGAAACCAACACCGAAACCAACACCGAAACCAGCTCCTGCCAAATCGGTCAGGAAATCTACACCTGCACCGAAAGCAGCACCTAAGCCGGCTCCTGCCAAACCGGCTCCGTCCAAGAACCAGATCGTGATCAACTCCTCGCCTGCCGGGGCAGATGTTTTGGTGGACGGAAAGAAAAAGGGTGTCACTCCTTATACATGGGCGTCTCCGTTTTACGGTCAGGTGAAAGTCGTGGTATCCAAGGACGGTTATGAATCGGAAAGCAAAATGATCGAGTATGAAGGCGGATCAATCAAGGAGTCCTTCTCCTTAAAAAAGGCAGCACCGGCTCCTGCCAAAAAGGCTGCATCCACTCCGAAGCCTGCTTCGCCGCCACCTGCAGAGGAGAAAAAGCCGGAGCCTAAACCAGCAGCTCCAGCAACGGCTCCTGCCCCCAAACCGGCAGCAGCGGCACCCCCACCACCTCCGGCAAGGGAAGCGAGCATATATATTGCATCATTGCCTGCCAAAGCTGATGTGTATATAGGTGGACGACGGGTCGGAAGGACCAACGATACTGAAATCAAGGTCCCGGTTGGAACTCACCAGGTCAAATTTGTGAAGGGCGGTATTGAGAAGACTGAAACGATGACGTTCAATCCCGGGAAAAATCCGACCAAGTTTGTAAAGCTGAAATAAGTATCGATCTTTCATCCATGAATATGAGAACAGGCGGGATTTCCCGCCTGTTCTATTTAGGAGTTTCTATGCCCTCCGCACAGATAATGGACAAAATTCGTGAGGAAATATTGGAATCCGGTTTGGACGATCGTTACAAGCTGGGGGCTTACGAGTTCGTTTTGAACGGGTTGGATTTTTTCCTGTCAAAAATCGGCGAAAAACGTCACGTTTCCGGCCAGGAACTGTCTGTGGGATTACTTTCTTTTGCAGAAAAGCAGTATGGGCCGCTGGCTAAAAGCGTCCTGGAGAATTGGGGAATTCATGAAACGGATGATTTCGGGTATATTGTATATAATATGATTAATGTGGGCTTGATGAGCAGGCAGCCTGAGGATTCATTGGATGATTTCTTCAATGTAACTGATTTAGCTTCCTATTTTGAAAAGCCTGAGTGGTTTCAGATCGATAAAGGTCATATAAAAAGAATAAAAGGAGCTTGATCTCATCTGTTTGGTTAATTATATTTTTGTACCTTGAAATTAGGAATATGTGTGCCGCTTTAGCTCAGTCGGTAGAGCAAGGGACTGAAAATCCCTGTGTCCGCAGTTCGATTCTGCGAGGCGGCACCTTTAAAATAGAAGAGACCTGCAATGAGAGTGCGGGTCTTTTTTTT
>JBKHHW010000076.1:0-14674 GCA_046538945.1 Chitinispirillaceae bacterium
ATAATGGCATCAAACGTGGAAGACCTCACTATCAATTATGAGGAAGATGGAGTTCTTGTAGTTAAGGAGATCGATAAAAGAGTTCTTTCAAAGGGCTCATGGGCTACTGTTATCTACAGATACAAACAATGGGAAAAAGCTAAAAACGATTATGGTCAGGACCGCTATTCCATCCGCCGTTATCGCAAGATTGATGAGGAGTACCGTCAGCAGACAAAGTTCAACATTTCAAGCAAAGATCAGGCGCTCAAGATAATCGATGCGCTCCAGGCATGGACTCAGGATTGAACTTGTAGAAAGATACTGCTTCTATCCCGTAAAGATCCTTTATTTGAAGAGACTCATACGGGTAGAGGCAGAACGCGACAAGCTTGTCTGGCTTGATATCTTTTAAAGAAAAACTGCCTCTGAACCGGAATTCGTTTTCTTCCGACCAGTCACCCGATTTTCCTTCTGATTGATAAATCCACCGCTCGGGCGAATTCATTTTTCTGAGTTCCTTTGAATCCGCATAGATGACCGGCCTTATTCCCGCCTCTTCCGCGGTTTTCCTTTCCACACCTATACCGTAGGGTTCAAAAGACATCTGCACGTATCTTCTCCTCCAGCGCATCTGATGAAGAAAACGTTTCGGAGCATGTCCCGAGAAACAGACGGCTTGAATCTCTTTTGGCATATGCCGATTTGAGCCGAGAATCATTTTTTTGGAAAGTATGTTAAGAAGTGTATGGAATGCAGTTCTGGGGTAGGTGTTGGACAAGATGACATCGCGGTAGAAATCGAAGCGTCTTTCATCAGGCCATGGGTGAAGAGAGG
The DNA here is from genome assembly GCA_046538945.1 of Chitinispirillaceae bacterium. Classification (GTDB taxonomy): domain Bacteria; phylum Fibrobacterota; class Chitinivibrionia; order Chitinivibrionales; family Chitinispirillaceae; genus JAEZKC01. The sequence continues at coordinate 817 of JBKHHW010000076.1, forward strand.
TTCTGGTCCAGTGGATAATGTAATCTGTTGATTCAAGAACAGGGTCATCATTGTCCATGCCTGAAAATGTGTAATAAAAAGAACTGCGGCTGCTCTTTTCCGGGGAAAGAAGAAATCGGTTTTCAACCTTGTCTCTAATTTCCGGCGTTTTCAGAAAATTATCCATAGATCCTCCCGACCTCACCGATACCGGAAAGAGACGGTCAGTTGCAGTCAGAATGTACTCGTCACGGAGTTTCATGGATGTTTTTTCATTTTCGCTGTATGGAAGATGAATAAAGGAGCTGTTTTTCAGGTTGAAATCAGAAATGGTCATTTCTTTTTTTTTCTGAAAAGAATCGGAATCGGAAGTATACACTACCACAATGGTTCTGATATTTTCAAGGGAAGCGGCGCAGAGGGGAAGTTCCCAGTTAAGAGTCCCCACCGAGGAGAGCAGAGTAAGATTTTCCTGCCGAAAATAGTTCAATGCATCAACGGTTCTTTTTATCCAGGGACTCCTGCCGCAGGGTGCAAGTTTCTGTCTTGAGAGTAGAAGTGCGGCAGTTTTACACATTCGCCTCCAAATGAGAAAAGCATCTTTCGAATACCCGCTCAATATCCTTATGGTTTGGAAGCAGTTCTTTAAGATTTTCAAGTATTCGCCGCTCTTTAATTTCCCTGAATGTATGGGGAAAATTGATATCGAAAATCCAGCCCATCAGAATCAGTTTGAAATCATTGACACAGCAGAGATTTTTGATTTGCCATGGATTACCGCAGAGAATAGAGTCTATTATTTGTGGAGAGTAGGAATCCGAATCGGGAAGATCGAGTTCCACAGCTTTTTTTGTCGACTGCAGGGGATTTTGGAAGTGTATTGAAACGACATTCCAGATATCAAGCTTGTCGGCATCCCTCAGCATTCTTGCAAGCCAGAGTGAATCGTCCTTATCTTCCGGAACAAGCGCTTTGTTATGGAGGTCTATGGCGTTCAGAATGCCGTTTTTGGAACTCTCGTCCATGGACGACAATATTTGTTCCCTTTGGACGATGGAAGCGGAAAGGGCAGCATGGTTGATGGATTTTCTGTCAAGAAAGGTGCGGTATTTCATGAACTGTTCGAATCGTCCGATATCGTGCAGCAGACCGGCAATAGAGGCCATTTCCATCCTGGTGTCATCCAGATGAACAGACCTGCCGATTGATCTGATTTCGTTCATCACTCTCCTGCAGTGCTCCTCCTTGAGTCTCAAGGCACCTTCCGTTGATACGTCCGGAGAGGAAAATGAGGAGGTGTATTCATCAAACCAGGATTCTATATGCTTGAGGATCTCATTCATTGCAAGACCTTATATTTGAGTGCGGAGGGGAATATTTCTGGCATGGATTTTGATTTTCTTCTTAAGCAGATATAACCTTTTTGGATCGGGTGCATGCATAAAGAGATCTGCACATTGTTCCTCCTTCAAAATACATCCTGTAGACGTTTTAGGTTAACTCGTATAAATATTTTACCGCTGATTCTGTTTTTCATTCTGGTTCTGGGTGGTTATGTGCGGATCTTCTACTATATGGGGACGAATCTGGCCTCGGATGCGGATATCAGTATCGAAAGATCCAGAAATGTACGTCTGGCCAGTCAGGAAATGATGCTCAGCGGATTAGCCAGGCGGATGATGTGGACAATGGAGCTGGACAGAGAGGCTTTGGAGCTTATTGAAAATCGGACCTACCGGTCCCGGTTCTCCACCATCCGGCAGGTCTGTGCACGGAAGCCGGACGAGACGGATGCGGATAATTATCCGCAAGTCACAGATTATCAATCTGTTGTGCCGGAGAATTACTTCCGGTCACCCCGGGATACTTCCGTTATGCCTTTTCTTGTGGATATTTCACCTCTTGTTCCTCACGGTGTTCCTACCAAGGGAATCATCACCTCCCACTTCGGAACAAGGACCGATCCGGTGTTTGAAGGAACCGCTTTCCATCGGGGCATCGACATTGCCAACAGTGCAGGCACTCCGGTGTGGGCGACGGCGGACGGGGTGGTGGCATTTGCAGGAAGGAAAAGATATTACGGAAATGTGGTGATATTGGATCATCCAAGCAGCGGATATACAACAGTTTATGCTCATTTGAGAAGAATACAGGTTCGAAAGGGAGCTACCGTCTCGCGCTTGACCAGAATAGGAACGATGGGTTCTACCGGCAAATCGACCGGGCCGCATCTGCATTATGAAGTCCGTTTTCACACTCAGGCGGTGAATCCTCTGGAATTTATGATGCCGCCTGATGTGGTTGTGAACTGATGTAAGGTCTGTTCATGACAGATTCAGTTATCTTTTTTTCCCGATTGATCGGTTATTTACTAAGAAAATGCGAACCGGAGTCAGACATCCCACCGAGGAGCTTTCTCCGGTTCAGAGTTCACGCGGTCTTCTTATGATTTACTGCTTGTTCTAGTAGCCACCGCCGTTATCCGGCATGGTTCCGTTGCCTGTGTCGGGCATAGTTCCATTTCCAGTATCGGGCATCATGCCATTTCCAGTGTCAGGCATAGTATCTTCCTCGGTATCGGGCATGGCACCATCACCGTTTCCGGCCATTTCAACCCGAGCGGCGATTTTATCGCCCTGCTGTTCCATATACCACAACATTACCTCATTGTCCTCCTGCAGGAGTTCATCCTGATCAGGCTCGAACATAGTCTGGTCATTGTAGTAGATGGTATCCGAACCAGTTTCGTGTTCGATGACAAACATCTGACTCATGGTATCCAAGGATGTGATTGTTCCCTGGATTTGGGTTGTATCTGTCGGAGTGCCACCGTCCATACCGTTACCGCCGTTATCGGAGGGCGTGTTTCTGCCTCCGGCGTAAGTGAGAGCGATAGTGGTAAGCATGATGAGGAAAAAGTTACGCAACATAAAGAGACCTCCTGATTAGGTTTTCCACGCGCAGACGGATTCAGACAGTCATACGCTTGCCATCTCTTAGTCGCTAAGGTCATGCCACGGGAATTTTTCCGCTTCAGAAGACCTGTTAATCGGTTGATTTTCAAAGCTGTTGCGGAGGTATTCCCACAAGTTTCCGAAATTGGGAATGGACTGCAACCGCCCTTCAATCCATCAGTTCTCTGATGCAGCACACTGTTCTGTGAGGTCTGAAATCGCAGTGTTCAGGAAGGCCTTTTCCCCTGACATCGTTCCATACTGTGTAGAACCCCAGTTTCAGGGGAATCTGTACTTCCCACTCAAGATTGTCGCCCACTATCCAGCATTCCTCGGCTTTTGTTCTAAGACTACCCAGGGCCAGAGAATAGATTCTCTCATCCGGTTTTCCGTAGCCCAGTTCTCCTTCGATGAAAATGCCGTCGAAGTACTTTTCCAGGCAGAAGCGGGAGATCTTTTCTCTCTGCACATGGGCTTCCCCGTTGGTGATCAGGCCGAGCTTCACTCCTTTGCCCCGGAAAAATTCAAGAGTCTCAATAGACCCGGGGAAGAGGTGAATTGCTTTCTGTCGCCTTGCTAAAAAAGTATCCGCAATGGTGTTCACATACATGTCTGATTTTATACCGCATGTTTTCAGAGCATCTTGGACAATTTTTCTTCGAGCCAACATCTGATTGTTTCTTCCGAAGCGATGTCTCTGAGGGTCGCTCCAGTAGAAGCGGCTGGTTTTCAGAACGGCGTTGAAAAGTGTTGTTTCCTCTATGCCCAGGATTCTGGAATAGCCGGAGCATATCTCTTTCCATATGGGTTTGGAGATGGAACCGTAGGCGATAATGGTGTCATCCAGATCGAAAAGGATGGCTTCTGGAAATCTGTTGTTTTCTGAAGGCAACTTCTGCTCCCGCTGATAGTGGAGTGGAAATATACCATGTTTAACACAGGAGGTGAAAGAGAGGGTTCAGGGATGATTCTGACTTGTTCTTTGAAGGAGAATCGCGTCAAGATGGAACAGTTCATCCTCGTTTTCTGCTGATATGAAAAAGGCGTTTCTGTACGGCTGGCGGGTGACATCTGTGCGTACTTTCAGCGGGGTGACAGGGAGAATGCCTTTTCTGGTTTCAGGGGAGAAGTGGTAGGGAGCCAGGAGTTTCTTGAGAGCCTCATAGTTATCGGGTAGTTTACATCTCCTGCTGCTCAGAAGTCTGTAGAAGACATGCCGGTTTGGGGCGAGTTTCTGTTTTAACTCTCTGGCGATGTCACTCATTACGTGTCTGGCGTTTATTTCGATTATTGAGGCGAGGGCGGTGTGGCCAGTTTTGTCGGTATAAGTGAATGAATCGAATCCGACCGGTCCGAAGTAGCCTTGGTCACGGAGATGCCGGGCGCAGGCGCAGATCTTTTGTTCCAGAGAACAGAGCTGCTGGTCTTCCAGGAAATAATCCGGAGCAAGGTGAACACCATAGAATGTACCATGGCTGTCCACATAGCACCGACAGTGTCTGATACCGCTAAGGGATCCGTTAGGATACAGAGTCAGAGAACTGGATATGTCCATTTTTCTGTCATACCAGGGCTCCACTACCACACTTCCAAATTGCAAGAGTCTGGAAACCTGTTTGAGAACGGATGAGTCCGGGGGGGATGAGAGCAGAATGAAACCGAACCCTGAGCTGCCGTGACTGGGTTTAATTACCGCGGGATATTTCTGGTTGCCTGCAGCGATTAGTATATTGAATTCTTTCATATTGTGTATAAGAGTGGAACCGGGGGCGCCGATATTTTCTTTGTCGGAAAGAGCGGAGAGGAATTCTCTGTTATTGACCATTTGAACAATCGCTGGATCCGGGTGAATCGATGAAATATTCATAGAGGAAAAAAGCCTGAGAGCTTCCTCATCCCAACCCCAGGGATGAGCCAGAATGTGTTGGTCGGCTGAAAACCGGGAGGAAACAAAAGCCGGGGGAGACAGACCGGCTGTTTGAAGATAGATTCTGTAATCATCCGGAACGTCGGCGTGCAGCAGAATCAGGTCGGATTCTCTACCCATGGGAACGAAAAGGGTGGTCATTTCATCCGCGGTTCTTTTCAGACTTTGACGATTATTGCTTAACCTTTTCAGATCGAACAGAGCATTGAAATAGAAGAGTCGTTTTTGGCAGTTCATGAGTAATGTGAAAATAAATCGTGCCGCAGCTGATGAATTCTGAACCAGAGGGAACAACCGTGTCGGTGAATAACAGTATGTCAAACGTATCCAAGCGCATGTTATCTCCCACCATCCGTTATCTGGATGTAACATACGGCCCGGAAGTTACGGAAAAGATTTTATCTCAACTAGGTGTCACTCGTTTGTTTCTGGAGGATTCCGATGGCTATATGTCCATTGATACGGTTAATGAACTTTTCCGAATAGCGTCGGAGGTGACAGGGGAAAAGGATTTCGCCTATTCGGTGGGCCGCAATTTTATAAAGTTCGGTAATAAAGCCCAGTTGTTTTTCATGGGAGCGTTTGCGACACCTGCGATGCTGTATAAGCATATGGAAAAAATTGAAAGCCGGCTGGTCAGGACCACAAGAGTACAGACATCGTGCCTGGGAAGAAACCGTTTCAGAATAAATGTCACGTTTGTGGATGGATTCAGGGAATCCTGGTACTCCTGCAGAAATCGCATAGGGTCATATGAAAGTATCCCGACTCTTTTCGGCTTGCCTTTTGCAGAAGTCAAACATACACAATGTGCGTTCAGAGGGGATGAGCAGTGTGTATATGATGTGACAGTTCCCGAAATCCCTTTTCTGGTGTACAGACTTCGTATACTGATACTGGCTCTACTGTCGTTTGGAATGCTGTTACTGGGGGTGTTTTTGAATGAACTCCTTTTGACTTATGCAGGAGCTTTAGGACTGTGTACAGGTCTGGCAGGGTTTATTTCCGTTCTTAGAAAACAGGTGTTGTGTCTCAGAGAATGGAGTCGCAATTCCAAGCAGGCACTTGAGGCACAAAATTTCAATCTGCTCAGGCAGACAGAAATGGTTCACAAATTCCATAAGTTTTCTCGGGAAGTGAATTCATGCAACCGTATGGAAACTGTCAGTAAAAAAGCCTCAGAACTGCTGACTAAATTGTTTGGATACAGCGGTAGTATCGTGTGGATTGTTGATGAAAAACGAGTGATGTATCATGGGGGATCATTCGGTTTTGAAGCATCTGCTGAGCAACTGCTGGATTCAACGAAATATTTGGTTCCCGTTGGAGAGAAGAAACCGGACTCATTTATAGCTAAGGTTCTTGGATCTTGTGAAACACTTCTGGTAAACGATCCTGAGAAAGCAATGAAAAGGTTCATTCCCATAACAAAATACCTCATGGATCGTTTCAAACCTTCCTCTTTGATCATCTCGCCGCTTATCCAAAATGGTAAAGCCATCGGCATGATAATGGGAGTTTTTCTGAATGGAGAAAAGGTGACATACCAGGACAAGCTGTATTTTGAGTCTGTTGCGCCGATCGTTTCGAAAACTCTTTCCAATGCACGTAAATATGAAGAAATGCAGCAGAGGATTGCTGAAAGAGAAGAGCAGATAATACGACGGAGCAATGAACTGTCCTCTGCAAGAGAAATGGTGATACGGAGCGAGAATTCCTCTGCCGTAGGTCAAATTGCTTACAATATCGCAGAGAAACTGAAAAGCCCAGTTGATCTGTTCGGTGACTCATTCAGCAGAACCGGGGCAGCGGTCAAAAAAATACTGACTGATGCCGAGTCAAATCATCCAAACGGCAATGATTTCATCGAAATCATAAAAAAGAAGCACGCAAGTGTTCTTAAGGAGGCTTTGAATACAATTGGATCAGCCGAGGACAAGACTCGGATGATCAAAAATAAGCTGGATAGCCTTAATCTGCTTATTAATTCAGAATACGCGGAAGGAGGTTATTTGGAGGAAATAGTTGAGTCTGTTCTAGAAATTATACCCTTTGATTTGAAACAGAAAGCGATTCTGAATATCAGGATACAGAATTCCTTGAGAACTGCTGTAAGCCGGGCGTATCTGATCCAGATCCTTCTTTGTCTTATTGTTAATGCGTTTGAATCATTGGAAAATAAAGAGGGGAAAGTGGAAATAGAATCATTCGACAATGAGAATGGGATTCTATTGAATGTGTCAGATACAGGTCAGGGGATTTCAGAAGAAATCGAGTCAGAGATTATGAAGCCTTTTTTCACCACGAAAAACAAAAGCTTTCATTATGGGTTAGGATTGACATTGACAAGAGAGGTTCTGAATAAAATTGGAGGAGAACTAACTTTTTCAAGTCAGTTTGGTGAGGGAACAACGTTCTCAGTAAACATTCCGGAATTGGCAGAGGTGCAATGAAGACGGGGAACTTGAGTATACCGGTTTTGTTTCTGACAACCGCACTTTTTGTCTTGTTTTTCATTTTTTTCTTACGGACCGTCTCAGAAGCGCCTTTATGGATTCTATCCATAAAGGCGGTTTTTTTATCAGTTCTGTTTGTGTATGGATTTTATATGTGGTATCAGTACAGAGAAGTTCTGGACTCAATAAAGAATCATGCATTGGAGATGGAGAAAATTCATAACCGGCTTACCAGTTTCAACGAAACTCTGCATTCAGTTCATTCCCTGACCAGTGACCTTAGCGAGATATGCTGTTTGGATGATCTGTATGGGTTGCCTGAAAAACTCAGAAAAGAATTCAAATTTGATTTCTGCCAGGCTTGGATTGTTGATAATGATCAGCTCAGGTGTCTGGGGCCGAAAGAAGAAAATTACAAAGCTGAAATCTTTTCCTTTATAGAAGAAATAGAGTGGAATAGACGTGAAACGCTACTGCTACGGAAAAAGGACAGCAGACAGGCGGAAACTCTGCTGAGCAGATTGAATCTGGGTTGTATTGTCATGTGCCCGCTGAAGAAAGATCACAAAGAATTGGGAGTCCTTCTGGTTGGAAATGCACATGAATCGATAAGTGATGAGCAGATATGTTTTCTGGAGTCGATTACAGGTGTACTGGTAGGAGTTTTCGAGAAATCAGAGCTGGAGGAAATAGAACGGAAAGACAGAACACTGCTCGAATCTTTGTCAGCATACACAAGTGATACAGTTGCTCGAATAAAATTGTTTCAGTCTACTCAGAAAAAACTTGAAGAAAAGACTTTGGAGCTGCGTCGAGTTTTGAACAACCTCGCTCGAGCTCGGATTAAAGTGATGCAGAATGTCAGCATGTCTGTCTTTAGCCTGAATAATGTACACATCATAAAGGAAATCAACACTCTTCTTCTGTCTTTGTCCTCGGAAGTGAACGATTTGACCAGTCTTTATCAAACATTGTTCATAGTGGACAAGAACCGGATTCGATCTCAGATGTATGGGGAAAAGCTTGAGTATAACGAGATCATCGAGGAGTTGGAGTTCTTGTTTGAAAGAACAGTGATAGAACTGCAGAGAAGTATCAGATTAACCTCGAAAGTCGGAAATGTCTCCAGTGTTGTTCAGAAGGATGTGATTCAGCAGGCAAACGTGATAGAAATCGCTCAGAATGCGATCGAGATGATTTCAAAGGAAAAATGGGAAAATGTGGAGATACATATTCAACCGAATGTGGATGCGGTATGGCCTGTTAATAAAGGGCATATGGAGAATGTGTTCCACAATCTTTTTGTCAATTCTCTGGAGGCGATGAACGGTGAAGGGAAACTAATAGTAGCGGGTTTCAGGAAAGGGGATGATCTTGTTTTGACTGTAAAAGATACCGGTCCCGGAATCGCTCTGTCTCATAAAAAGAAGATTTTCCATCCCTTTTTCTCCACCAAGAAAGCGGATCCAGTGAAAGGGATGGGACTCGCATTGTCTTCTGATATTGTCAGACTGTACGGAGGTCGGCTTGAGTTGAAAGAAGATCAGACTGAAGGTGCGGAATTCTCGATTCACTTCTCAAAAAAGTTATCCTCAAGGTAGAGACTGAGCATATCTGACGAAATGGTTGTTTTTCTGAGGTAATTTATTATATAATTTTAAATGAAGCTACCCAAAGAGAAACGACATGATCAAACAACAGGTATATTCTCATCCAGCTGCTCTTCCCGAAAAGCGAAGAGATCCACGTGCATTCCTTACAGTTGCAGTTACTCTTGTGATCGGTGACAGAATTGTCAGAGGGACGGAATGCAGGAATATAAGTCTATCGGGGATGCTTATACGTGTAAGTGAGAAATTGGACAAGGAAACTGAAGCCGTTGTCACTTTGACCAAGAGGTGTGAAGACCAGTTTTTTTCTTTTGCAGCTGATTGCCGGGTATCCCGGTTCGAAGAGAGTGAGAAGGGAAGTTATGTGGGAGTAGTTTATACCGGTATGAGTCCCCGGGATAAGCAGAATCTCCATCAGATAGTGGACTTCCAGTTCTCGCTCATGTACAAGGAAAGATTGTTCTTCGATGAGGACAGATTAAAAGGGATCACATTCAAGATAGCAGACACTAAAGAGGAACTGGAACAATCCTTTAGATTGCTACACGATATGTATGTCAGGGAAAGATTCATCGAGCCTCACCCTTCAGGCATGAGAATCAGTCTCTATAATGCAGCGCCTTTTACAGTTGTGATGGTGGGAAAGAAGGAAAATGAGGTTGTTCTGACCACGACTCTGTATGTTGACAGCTTTCTTGGAATACCGGCTGAGAACACATTCAGAGAAGAAATCGGACTATTGAGAGCTCAGGGAAGATACATTGCGGAAGTAGGATCTCTGGCTGCAAGAACGGATATCAGAAATACTGATCAAACGATTCAGCTTTATCTTCAGAAAATGATACTTCTCTATGCATTGAAATATCTGAAACTGGACGATATGGTGATAACCGTAGTAAAGAAACACCAGTTGTACTACAGATATATTCATCTGTTGGACTCAATAGGAGAGCCGCGTCATTATGAAAATGCAAATAATACTGTGGTTACACCTCTGAGGCAGAATCTTGAAAACATCGAGCAACGATACAGAAAAGCGTATCACTATCTCCCGCCGGAGAAAAAACTTGACCGCTTTCTTTTCGAAGAAGACAGTACCTGCATCAGTCTTCCAGAAGAAAAAGCACCTGTCAGAGTTTGGGACACACAACTTGCAGAATATTTTTTCTGCAAAAGCACGGATATTTTTGCCGACCGCGAATCGAAAAAGGTCAGCAGAATCAGAAGCTATTACCATTTACAAGGATAACCGTATGACAGCCAGGAAAAGGAATGAAGGTTACTATGTGAACGCAGACTACCTTCTGCAGGCAGCTTCGCTTATTGCTCCGGTGAAGAAGTGTTCTTATAACGAACTCGATATCCGGCCCGGCTGCAGAATTCTGGATGCCGGCTGCGGACCGGCTGTTGATACTCTGCCTATTTCAGCGCTGGTGGGTCAACAAGGCATAACGGTCGGAATAGATTCTGATTATCAGATGGTCGAGAATGCCTGCAAGAGGGCATCTGCGTCCGAAATCAAAGCAGCTTTTCACAACCAGAGTACTGTCTATAGCCTTCCTTTCCGGAAAAGTTTTTTTGATGGCTGCAGAAGCGAGCGGCTGTTTCAGCATCTGAGCAGTCCGCAAGACGCACTGAAGGAAATGATCAGGGTGACAAAGAAAGCGGGGCGAATCGTTGTAGTCGATACAGATCATAGCGCCTCTTCAGTGGATACATATGAGTACGATACCGAATGGAAACTTCGCCGTCTTCATACAGACCGCTTTCAGCATGGGTATTCAGGAAGAACCTTGTATCGTATGTTCAGAGAATGTGGGCTTGAGGATATCAGGGTTATTCCATTTGTGCTGCATACCACATCTTTTCAGCTGTTCAGTCTGGTCAGTGAAATGAACGCATTGTTCAGTCTGGCTCTGCAAAAAGAAATTCTGACACAGGAAGAGATAAACAGATTTATCACAAACCTGCAGGAGAATGACAGCAGGGGAACGTTTTTCGGAACGATGAATATTATGGTGGCCAGCGGTACTGTTTCGAAATGAGAACTCTTCCGGTCGGAGCGAGTTCTCAATCGAAACGAACGTCTGTTTATTTCAGACTTTCAAGGCTCTTCTCTATTTTCTCCAGATTCAGAAGAATACCTTCGTACTTTTCCTTTTCCTTTTCAACCACATTCACCGGAGCCCGAGAAACGAAGTTATCGTTCTCCAGACGCTTCTTTGTGCCCGCAGCCATGCCTTTCAGACGTTCCAGTTCCCTGGTGAGACGGTCGATCTCCACCTGTTTGTCTATCAGACCCTCCAGGCTGATGAAGATCTGATTGCCTCTCACCACCGCCGATCCGGCAAAACCGGGCTTTTGAGCCTGCATGCCGACTGTAGTCTGAGACAAACGGACGAACTGATTTATGACAGATACCTGTGACTGCAGCCACTCTGTCGTGCTCTGGTCAACAGAAACGATGGTAGCGGTTCCGGTTTTGTCGGGGGGAACATTGTTTTCCGACCGGATGGTTCGCAAAGCGACAATCACCTCTTTGAGAAAATCGAACTTGCTTTCGGTATCATCATCCACCAGCTCCTTTCTGAATGCAGGATAGGAAGAGACCATGATCGATTCGCAGTCCAGTATTTGAGGAAAGGTCACCTTGCTTCTGAGGTGACTCCAGATTTCCTCAGTAAGAAAAGGCATGATGGGATGGAGCAGCTTGAGAATGGATGCGAGCACGTAACCGGAAAGTGCCAGAGCATCATCCCTTCTCTGAGGATCGTCTTCCTGATAGAAGTCTGCCTTTTTCGCTTCCACATACCAGTCACAGAATTCGTGCCATGCAAAGTCGTACATCAGATGACACGCTTCGTTTAACTTGTAGGAGTCAATTGCCTCGTTCATATTCTTTATGAGATGCTGAAGCTTAGACATAATCCATTTGTCCTCAGCCTTGAATCGTTCCATCGGAGGCAGACTGTCGAAAGAGACGGGCTCCTTTATGTTTCCGATAAGAAAACGGGAAGCGTTCCAGAGTTTGTTTGCGAAGTTCCGGCCGATATCGAATGTATCTTTACCCAAAAAAACATCCGCCCCCTGGGCGGTGATCATTACCATCGAGAAACGCAGGGCGTCTGCTCCGTAAACAGGTATGACCTCAAGGGGATCGATAGAGTTGCCGAGCGATTTACTCATCTTTCTTCCCGACTTGTCTCTCACCGTTCCGTGAAGAACAACATCAGTGAAAGGAAGCTTGCCCGTGAAATGGAAACCGGCCATTATCATACGGGCGACCCAGAAGAAGAGAATTTCCGGAGCAGTTGTCAAGGTATCCGTGGGATAGAACTTTTCCAACACCTTTGTTTTTTCAGGCCAGCCCATGGTTGAAAACGGCCAAAGCCAGGAGGAAAACCAGGTGTCCAGAACATCACTGTCCTGCTCAAGCTCGGATGATGAACATTTGGGACACTTATCGGGAGTCTCCTCAGAAACTATGATTTCCCCGCATTCGCAGTACCATACCGGAATCCGGTGTCCCCACCAGATCTGCCGCGATATGCACCAGTCACGAATGTTCTCCATCCATTCCACATACGTTTTCTTCCAGCGCGCGGGATAGAAACGAACATCATCATCGAGAGCCGCTTTCAGAGCCGGTCCCGCCAGGGGTTTCATTTTAACAAACCACTGATCGGAGTAATAGGGTTCCACTACTGTGTGACAACGGTAGCAGTGACCAACCGCATGGGTGTGCTCCTCGATCTCTTCCACCAGTTCCAGAGCGATGAGATCTTCTATAAGAGCTTTGCGGCAGGCAAAACGGTCCATCCCCTGGTACTTTTCAGGGATCGGACCGGTCATGTGCCCGGTTTCATCCATGATCACTATCGGCTCAAGCTGGTGGCGCTGACCCATGGCGAAGTCGTTGGGATCGTGTGCGGGAGTGACTTTGACAGCACCGGTACCGAACTCCTTGTCCACATAATCATCGATAATGAAAGGAATTTCCCGGTCAGCCAGGGGCAGACGGATTAACTTACCGGTAATATCCTTGTAGCGTTCATCTGCGGGGTTCACAGCCACGGCTGTATCGCCCAGCATGGTTTCAGGACGGGTGGTGGCCACGATGACATAGCCGCTTCCATCCGCGTAGGGGTAGCGCAGGTGATAAAGCTTACCCTGGAGTTCCTTGTGTTCGGCTTCCTCGTCCGACAGAGCAGTCTTGCACCTGGGGCACCAGTTTATGATGTATTTGCCTTTGTAAATCAGTCCCTCGTTGTAGAGCTGGACGAAAACCTTCTTTACCGCCCGGGAGAGCCCCTCATCCATGGTGAAGCGCTCTCTGTCCCAGTCACAGGAGGATCCCAGCTTTTTAAGCTGGTTTGTTATGGTGGCGTGATACTCCTTTTTCCATTTCCATACTTCTTCCACGAAGGCCTCCCGGCCCAGATCGTAGCGGGTTTTGCCCTCCTTTGAGAGGCGGCGCTCCACTACATTCTGAGTGGCGATGCCGGCATGGTCAGTTCCGGGCATCCACATCGCTTCATGCGCGGTCATTCTTTTATACCTGATGAGTATGTCCTGAATGGTGTTGTTCAGGGCATGACCCATATGCAGAACGCCCGTGACATTGGGCGGAGGAATAACTATGGAATACTTGGGCTTGGCCGAATTTTCATCAGCATGGAAGAATTTCTTCTCCATCCAGTAGGCATACCACCGGTCTTCGACAATCGAGGGGTTGTACTGTTTTTCCATTGAACCTTCATCCGTGGTTTGTTAAAGGGATTTTTTAAAAACATACTAATATACAATCTGAACGGTCGGGGTTTTGGGGCTTTTGCAACCTCTTTGGGATATGTGGAACACGAATAGTTACCGGATTTTCGTAGCTGTAATCAAAACAGGATACAGTTTTTCAAAAGGCAGATCAGCATTAGT
>JBKHHW010000246.1:0-3750 GCA_046538945.1 Chitinispirillaceae bacterium
GGTTTAGACGTTCAGGGTTTAGACGTTCAGGGTTTAGACGTTCAGGGTTCAAGGTTCAAGGCTGGTGGAAAAACAACCTCCTGCATAGCCAGTTCAGCTTTCCTGCAATGACTATGCAGAATCCACTCTCATTGAGATCCAGCTGCCTCAAAGTAGGGCTCCGGAAAAAAGCTTTCCGCCATGACGAACTCAGCAATTATACTCCGGCTGGAAAATAAATTCATCTCTGCACCAGTTTCAGCGGTATCTCTACCTCCCCCATCAGTTCACCATCCACGGCACTCACGATATCCGCCGTAAACGTAACCTCGGCGGGTCCGCTGCGCAGCCGGTCAAAATAGAGAAATCCGCTCACAAGCTCCCCGGTATCCACTACTCCGTCCGGAAGAACCAGCTGCACCATCTCACGTGTCGGCAGCTGCACCCAAACGTCGGGAAGCCCCTCATCCCCCGAAGAAGTATCGCTTTGAGCAAGGACTCTCTCCAGAATTTCACAGCAGGGATCAACTTCCAGATCATCATAGTGAAACACAGTATCATCAAAGTGCTTTGCTTCGCTGTAGGGTATTCTCATCATACCCTGGAGATGATAAGGCGCCTGAGCCCGAAGATGGTCTGAATTCACTTTTAAGACAAAAGACTGGTACCTGATTCTCAGAGGTGTATCGCTGCGATTGGTGATAGTCACTCTTATGGGTGTGACATGCTCCTCTATGGATGGATATCCGGTCCAGCTCTCGGTTTCCACCAGTACATGCACCCCAGCAGTTTCACCGAAAGCCGCATCGGGACTGCCGGAAGGGATATCGGCCTTAGGCGAAGGGGTGAGGCGAACTGCCGGCGAACAGTATGCAAGAAAAAGAGATGCAAGGCACAGACAGCTCACAATTTTTCGGAAGCACATAATAGCCTTTCTGCGGAAACGTTTCAACAAACACCGATGGAAAAGCAATCGACGGACCAATGATGATTACGGCCGTTCACCAGGCAAACGAGGCATCAGCGGCACCGTAAAGCACGTGCGAAAGCTATTTTCATTGCTAAAAACTTCAGAAAGGTGCTCCAGATGATAACGATAGACGGCTCAAAAGGAGAGGGCGGAGGACAGATAGTGAGGACCTCTCTTTCGCTGTCGCTCATCACCGGCAAGCCGTTCACTATAAAAAACATCCGGGCCGCAAGAAGCAATCCCGGGCTCAGACGTCAGCATCTGGCGTCAATCGATGCCGCCGCGCAAATTGGCGGAGCAGAGGTAAGCGGAGCCGACGTGGGATCGCAGTACCTCACTTTCATCCCCGGCAAAGTCAGGGCGGGACAGTACAGTTTCCCAATCGGCACCGCTGGGAGCACCACGCTTGTCTTCCAGACCGTACTCCCCGCGCTACTGCTGCAGCCCGGGCCCTCCTTTCTCACCTTCGAAGGCGGGACTCACAACCCCATGGCTCCGCCCTATGACTATCTGGAGAAGACCTTTATTCCCGTCATGAACAGAATGGGAGCAACTATTTCTGTCAAGCTTATCAGATACGGGTTCTATCCCGCCGGCGGGGGCAGCTTCGAAGCGATGGTGGAACCGGTAAGCAGAGAACGACTCCGTTTTCCCCAAAATCTGCGAGACAGAGGAAAGGTGAACCGTGTGGATCTGAACGTTCTGCTCTGCGATCTGCCGGAACATATTGCCAGAAGGGAAACCGAAACGGTATTGACAGTACTCGGGAACCGCCTGATGTCTCACAAAATGGCTAACGGCGAATCGGACAGCCCGGGAAACGCGGTCATTATTGAGATCTCTTGCGACACTATACGCGAAACGGTGTCCGTAATCGGCCAGAGAGGAATCAGAGCCGAGGCGGTTGCCCGGCAGGCTGCCCGGGAAACAGTTCATTACCTTGAAAGCGACGCCTGTGTCGGACCGCACCTGGCCGACCAGCTCCTGCTCCCCCTGGCACTCTGCGGCGAGGGAGAGTTCTCGACTGTAAGGCCCACCACGCACACTGTAACCAACATGGAAACTATCGGCAAATTCATGGAGGTCCGATTCAGAGTTGAACAGCTGAGAGAAAATCTCTGGCTGATAGCGCTGGAAAAATAAAACTCCGTAAAGGTGAAATACTGGTCGTATATGAAAAAAAGAGACATCCTGAAATCAGAATTGCCCTCCGAATGCATAGATTCGGGGCTAAAGGCTGCAGTAAGCCTGAAAACCAGGACCGATCTGTCCAAAAAGGAGATCATCGCCCTGCTCAGCAAGGTTGCAGCTTCTCCGGTTCAGTACAGAAGCGATCCACACCTCAAGACTCTGGCCGAAGAGCTTCTCAGCACTGCCAACAAACCTGAAAAGAAAAACAGGGTCAGCAACGCTCCGTTTGAAGTCTGGGGCAAAGATCATGGCAGAGAACCTCTGAAACAGCTTGAACAGGCCTGCTCGCTTCCGGTAGCAATCCGGGGAGCGCTCATGCCGGATGCGCATGTGGGCTACGGTCTTCCCATCGGAGGAGTGCTCGCCACCGACAATGCAGTGATTCCTTATGCGGTGGGTGTGGATATCGCCTGCCGGATGCGCCTGAGTGTTGTCGACCTCCCCCTTTCCTTTCTGGATGAAAAAACGGATAAACTGAAATCCGCACTTGAAAAGAACACCCTTTTCGGTGTGGGCGCCTGCTTTAGAAACCGCAGGCAGCATGAGGTGATGGACCGCAACTGGAAGATCTCCCCCGTTACCGCAAGAATTAAGGATACCGCCTGGGGACAGCTGGGTACAAGCGGCAGCGGGAACCATTTCGTGGAATGGGGCACGTTCACCACGGAAAAGAGAATTGACGATCTGCCACCGGGCACCTACCTTGCCCTTCTAAGCCACAGCGGAAGCCGCGGGAGCGGTTCACGGGTGGCAAACCACTACAGCACCCTGGCTTCAAAAATGCATCCCGAACTGCCCAGGGAACTGAAGCACCTGGCATGGCTTGATCTGTCAACCCGGGAGGGAAAAGAGTACTGGGCTGCCATGGAGCTTATGGGTGAGTACGCGTCCGCAAATCATGAACTGATACACAATTCTATTGTCAAATACATGAAAGCGGCCGTTCTTCTAAGTGTAGAAAACCACCACAATTTCGCCTGGAAAGAGAAACACGGGAACCGTCAGGTAATTGTTCACCGCAAGGGCGCCACTCCTGCCCACGAGGGGGTCAGGGGGATTATTCCCGGCTCCATGGCCACTCCCGGCTTTCTGGTGGAGGGAAAAGGTAATGCCCAATCACTCCGCTCCTCATCCCACGGAGCGGGGCGGGTGATGAGCCGCTCTCAGGCAAAGAACACCTACCGCTGGAAAGATGCCCGGGATCTGCTTTCCCGAAACAGGGTAACCGTTCTTTCGGCGGGACTGGATGAGATTCCCATGGTGTACAAGGATATCATGGAGGTGATGCAGGCGCAGCAGGATCTGGTGACCGTTCTGGGGCGGTTCGATCCGCGCATAGTGAAGATGGCTCCCGCGGGGGAACGTGCGGAGGACTGACTGTAATTTTGGTTTTCCGCCTGCGGAAATACTCACTCTGATACCCTTTCAGGTGTTTTTTGTCATTCCAGAAAACATGTGAAGCACACCTGCGTATCTCCTCGACCGCCACCAGCAGAAATGTGTAGGCCTTGTTGCGGACAGTCTGCTGATGATCGGATTGCGACTGCTCCAGTTCAAAGGCAACAAGCAGATCGGGGTAGATCTGCGCACAATAGATGATATCGTCAAAG
>JBKHHW010000011.1:0-39702 GCA_046538945.1 Chitinispirillaceae bacterium
ATCTTCGGAATCAAGCCGTCAAGGCCGGAAGTCGGATACGGCTATATTGAACTGGGGGAAGAACTTGAAGGAAGTGACGGAATCTCTTCCTATAAAGTAAAGCGGTTCGTGGAAAAGCCCGATCATCAGAAAGCTGTCGAGTTCAAAGAATCGGGTATGTTTCTCTGGAACAGCGGTATGTTTGTCTGGAAAGCATCATCCATTCTGGGTGAATTCAAGGCTCAGATGCCCGAGCTTTATGAGCAGGTTATGGATCTGGCCCGCAAAGATTTCACTCAGGAAGCCATTGAGGAATTCTACTCCAGATGCTGCAAGGAATCTATCGATTTCGGCATAATGGAGAACGCCTCGGCGGTTAACGTGGTGTGCGGAGGCTTCAACTGGGATGATATAGGATCCTGGGAATCGTTGAGTCGGGTTCACGGCCGGAATGAAAATGGTTCCACGATAGCAGGACCGCTCATTTTCGAAGCGGAATGCAAAGATTCGCTGATTGTAAACAAATCCGATAAGACTCTGGCAGCAATCGGTCTGGAAAACATAGCGGTTGTGTCAGTCGACGATGCGGTGCTGGTCATTGAGAGATCACGCTTGCCGGAACTTAAAAAATATCTTTCAAAAATTAAAGACAGCGGTGACTTTCCAAAAGAACTTTTCTGAAATTCAACATCAAGAGTTCGCACATGCCCAGAAAAGCTTCAGTTATGATCATTGCCGGAGACCCCTCGGGTGATCATCATGCAGCACCGGTTATCCAGAGACTCAAACAGTACAATCCAGATCTGACATTCTGGGGCATAGGCGGCCCTGCCATGACCTCCCAGGGATTCGAAGCCGTGATGCCCTTCGCCCCGTTCAACAAGATGGGGTTTGTCGAAGTCGCCCGTCACCTGCCGTTTTTCCTTAAGGCCAAAAACAGAATTGTCCGGATGATGAAAGACCGCAGACCGGATGTGGTAGTTTGCGTGGATTACCCCGGTTTCAATATGATGATACTCCGGGAGACCCGGAAACTCGAAATCCCGGTTGTGTGGTATATAGCACCCATGGTGTGGGCATGGAAACGCAAGAGAGCGGAAGTTCTGGGGTCACTTGCATCACACATAGCAGTGATTTTTCCTTTTGAAACAAAGTATTTCCAGCCGTACGGGGCTCCTGTGAGCTATGTGGGTAATCCGCTCACCGAATCGATACGCGATGATGGACTGAAGTGCTTTCCTGAGCGCAAGTTCCCCAAGGGACCCATAGAACTCGCTGTCGTTCCCGGCAGCCGGCCACAGGAAATTAAACATATGCTTACCCCCATGCTTGATGCAGCCCGGCTCCTCAAGGAGGAATTTCCACAACTCGTGGTGAGTGTTTCCAAGTTTTCAGGGCTGGACGGATCGCTTTTCGATCAGGTCCATCAGTACAAAGATTTCCGCATCTTCCCGGGTCCTCTTCGGGACCAGCTTAAAAACAGCCATATAGCACTGGTCACTTCCGGAACCGCATCTCTGGAAACGGCCCTCCTGGGCATTCCCCAGGTTATTGCTTACCGTACCTCGGCACTGACCCATACAATTTTCAAAAAACTGGTCAAAACGCCATTTATAGGGCTACCCAATATCATAGCAGACAGCTGTGTTGCTCCGGAATGCATCCAGGACGAAGCCGAACCTCGGGTGATGGCTTTAAAACTCCAGCACCTGCTTTCAAAACCGAAATACTACAAGAAGGCTGTAGACGATCTGAGTACACTAAAGCAGCGCCTCGGTGACAGTTCTCCCTCCTTAAATGTTGCGGAAATAATATATTCATATTTGGGGAAATAGAACCCTTCACCTGAACCTGTCCACCAAAAAGATATTCGGTGTTGCGGGTACAGGTATCCGTCTTGCTGGTATATTACTTATGAAAACGCTTCATGGGCGAGATTAGCGGAAAAAAGCGTTTAAAAAACAAGGTGAACGTTGTACGACTAGTGATTGGGCAGACGATGACAAGACACAGTGCATTCATTCTCATTATCCTGTCGGCCCTCTGCCATTCCCAACTCCGCGACCAGCACACAGTTGCCACCTTCAAGCTTACCGATCGCAGTATTCCACAGCTGAGGACTCCCTATATAAAGCGTCCCGCATCCGAACCGCTTCTTGAACTGAACTCCCCGCCCTCCCTCATCAGGCCGGGAGAGCTCGTTCTCAGAAAAAAAATCGATGCTGAATACAGGCTCTATATGGGTCAGCTGGACACGGCCGGTTTCAGCACCTTCCCCCCGCTCTACTCCTTTCCCATACCATCATGGAGCAACTCCGGAGAGATTTTCTGGTACCGCTTCTACAGTGAACAGTCCGAAAAACTCCACCTGGATATCGAAACGGTCTACTTTGATGAAGAAAGGATTTATGTCCCCAGGCACTCTGAAATCCATTATTTCAGAAAAGACCGATGGCACACAATAAAGGGAGAGAAACGCTCCCCCACCGGAGAGTTGTTCGTCGAAAGCGAACCTGAAGGAGCAGAGATATTCCTTTTCGGCAAATCTACCGGTGAGAAGACCCCGTCGACACTAAGTGGACTTGTGGCGGGAGAATACGAGGTGGAGCTGTTTCTGCCCGAGTACCAGTTTCAGCGCCGTACGGTCAAGGTGTACCAGGACAGCATGATACACACCTCTTTTGAACTTTTTTCAGATTTCGACACACTGCATATTATGGGTCAAAACCAGCACGGAATGCTGGTCCTCCCCTATCCGCCTCTGGATTCCCCTTACAAGCTGGGCGATTCCACAATCCACTCACCAAAAAACCTTCTGGTGGAAGGTGAATACAGACTTACGTGGAACGGTCAGAAACAATACAGAGATGTTGACACCACCGTATTTGTTCCAGCAGGTAAAATGGTCTTTTTCAATGTTCCTTTCAATCAGCTTAAAGGTAGAGTCAGGTTCGTAACGGAACCCAGAGACGCACTGGTGTGTTTGGAGGGGTTCCCCTGCTCTCCCGGAGAGCAGACCGTGGATCTCCCGAGCGGGTTGTATGTCGCTGAAATCAGAAAACGGGGCTACGAATCTCAAAAACGGAAGTTCCTGGTCAGCGCCGATAAAATCACAGTCATCAAATCAGTACTTGAACTCAATATGGATCAGGACGGGGACGGGTATCCGGATTCCGTCGACCACTGCCCGGAGATTTACGGGTTATATGACGGATGCCCGAAGCAGAAGTTCAGAGATGCTGTTAAAATCAAAGCCGAAGAGGTTAGGGAGTACATCTATTCAGAACCGTTCTCCTTTACTATCTCGGGCATCGGTATGATCAACCGCATTCCGACCCGCAAACATTTTCACAATTTCCTTTCCTCGTTTTCAGGAGGAAGAGTGGGTGGGGTGAACAATTACCAGGGACTTACCGTGGGCAACCTACTCCAGGCTTCCTACCGAGGGTTTCTTGCCAATGTTGAATTAGGCCAGTGGTCATCCGGACTTCGCTACCGACGCCCGGATACTCTCATTCTCAACACAGAAAACGAAAACTATTACATCTGGTATGATTCTCTTTTCGATGTGGATCCGACAATTTTTCTCCCCAGCACTGCCGTTTCATTCGGTTTCAAGTACCGGCTTCTGAACTACTCCTTCAGCTACTGCCTGGGCTACCAGTGGGAGGATATTATTATCGACCAGGTGATGAGTGAATCGGACGGCAGATTTCACAGAATTCGATTTGACAATGACTGGTGGTTTCACGAACTGGCACTCGAAGGGGATCTTTTTACCGATACCAAAATGACCCCCTCCGCCTACGTGAAGGTCAAATTCCCCTTCGGACCGATGCTGCGGACCAGGTGGCATGTGATTCAGATGGGACTACAGTTGCGTTTCAGGCCAACGTTAGAAAAGAAGATGTAGCTATGCTCAAGAAAACAGTTCTTAGAATCTTAACAGCAGTCTCAATCCTCCTCACGGCACTCACCATATCCTGTGCGGGCGGCTTCGGCACCGACAGCGACTCCGCCAATGAGCTCGCGGACCCGATATTCGGATCGGACAGCGCGGGGGGAAGAGTTTTTGAAGCTCCATAAATATTGAAATACGGTCTGATTCCTATCCTGATTATGTAGCATCGTATTTTTTTCCAGGCACACCCGGTAGTGCCCGTTTCTTACGATGAGTTGCTCTTTTCACTTCAGTTCCTCTTCAGAATCGGTCCAGGAACCTACCGTTTGACTCAGATATGTTGATTTGGCCAAGAAAACCGCTCTTCGGCTCAACTAACCGTTGAGTAGGGAAAGCCCCCCCTCCCCCCCCAGTCCCTCCTCCTTCCAATCCCCACGGGCACCATTTATTTTCTAACCGGAGCTAAACATGAAAAAAGACCTGCAGTACCTAAACAGGAAAAAATCCCAACGCCGGCCTATCACTATGGCCACGGCCTACGATTTCCCAACCGCAAGGCTTGAGGAGGAGGCGGGGCTCGACTGCATCCTTATCGGCGACAGCGTGGGAACCAATGTTCTGGGGTACTCAAGCGAGCGCGAAGTCACCATGAGTGATATGCTCCACCACACAGCCGCGGTAGCCCGTGCTGTAAAAAGTGCCTACATCATAGCAGACCTGCCCTACAGGTCTGCCGACACTCTGCCCGATGCAGAAAAAAATGCCTCTCTGCTGTTGGCGAAGGGCGCCGATTGTATAAAAATTGAAGGATGGGCCGAAAAGAAAGAGATCATAAAAGGGCTTTCGGAAAAAGGTTTTGCGGTTTGTGCGCATATTGGCTACAATCCTCAGATCCACGTCAAACCGCGTACATTTGGAAAAGATGCCACCCAGGCTTTTGAACTCATCGAGTGTGCTTCGGCACTTGAGCAATCAGGGGCATGCATGCTGGTTGTGGAAAAACTGCCTCAGGAGGTTGCCTCTCTTATTACTCAGCGACTCACCATTCCCACCATAGGGATAGGAAGCGGCAGCGGATGTGACGGTCAGGTG
Organism: Chitinispirillaceae bacterium; assembly: GCA_046538945.1. Classification (GTDB taxonomy): domain Bacteria; phylum Fibrobacterota; class Chitinivibrionia; order Chitinivibrionales; family Chitinispirillaceae; genus JAEZKC01. The sequence continues at coordinate 4,973 of JBKHHW010000011.1, forward strand.
CTGGTGGTGAATGACATACTGGGACTCGCGCCCAAAAAATTCAAGCACGTTCAGCAATTCGCATCACTTAAGGATGTCATCAAAAACGCCCTGAAGGGCTATGGGGATGCGGTGGAGAGCAAACGTTTTCCTTCGGAAGAAAACACATGGTATATCGACCCCCAGGAATACAGTCTGCTCAGAGAACTGTTGAATGAAAAATGAGCCGGAAGATTTCACAGCCCCCGGCTCATAACACTATCAATAATATCAAAAAACTCTAAAGCTGCTGAATCATGGCCATATCCTTGACCCATTGACCATCCTGTTTAACCCACTTATGCACCTGGCGGGTTACCGGGATAGCTATACCACTGTTGTTTTTCTTGATCGGACTGCTGCGCACATACAGAGTTACCTGGTCATCCTGGATCTTATACTTCTCGATCTCAAGCTTGTTGTGCACTCTTCCCATGGTACGATGAGCATAGGGACCATTTTTTCCGTCCGGTTTCACTACAGACCGGCTCTGTCTGCTGGATTGGAGCAACTGTTTTCTTATTTCTTCCACGGAAGGTTTGGAACTGTCGGGAGTTCCTGTGCCCGCTTCCAGTGAGGAGAGATAATTGTAATTGGAGTAATAAGACCTGATTTCCTCAGGCAGCTCTGTCCTGGCATCGTTTTGAGAAGATGCAATGCTTGACCTAAGCGGAAACAAAGCTATAAGAAACATGAGAAGGGATTTGTACATTGGTATCCTTTCGCTAGGTAATCAGTGATAATAGCGTAAGGTGCACTATTTCGTTAATCTGAAGCTATAATACGATTAGAAGCGGGCGTATATTTTGAATTAATGGAGCTTAATACTGATCTGCTCATAATAGAAATAAGGGAAATTATAATTTAGTTGGAGGCCACAAAAAATGCCCGGGCATCTTCTGCCCGAGCACCAGAAAACTGATTGTTGTAACAGCACTATCTCTTGATCCACTCCTTGTTGATATCGGGGATATCGTCGAGAAGATGCACAGTATGCTCATTCTTAGGCGAAAGGGCGACATCATCGGGCGACCCCGCCTCGACAATCTTGCCCTGATGCATAATAAAAAGCCTGTCACTGACATAATAGGCCAGGCCGATATCGTGAGTGATAAAAACGATAGTCATCTTCAGCTCTTCTTTGAGCTTCATCAGGTAGTCGAGAATGTTTGCACGCACACAGGCATCCACCATACTCGTCGGCTCATCGGCAATAAGCACCGAGGGCTTCAGAATAAAGATACGGGCCAAAAGCATACGCTGCATCTGCCCCCCTGACAGTTCAAAGGGATATTTGCCTTCGATTTCCGGAGGTTCGATATTGACCGCAAGCAGAGCCTGATCGACGCGTTCCTCCATCTCCTTATCCGAGGGCTTGTTTTTCATTATCCCGAAGGAATCCTTCAGCTGAGAGCGGATGGTGAAAAACTGATTGAAGCAGCTGAAAGGATCCTGGAAAACGGGCTGCACTTCACGCCAGTGGGTACGCTGATCTTTGATTTCATTTCCCTTATAGAGAAACTGTCCGGAAGTGGGAGTCTGAAGCCCCAGCATAATTTTGGCCAGGACACTTTTTCCGCACCCTGAACCTCCCACGAGAGATACAATCTCCTGGTCATCAATAGTGAAGCTGACATCATCAACTGCCCGGACCAGCTTTTTACCGTGGCCGAACGTGCACCCCACATTTTTAGCATCAAATACTTTAGTTTCAGACGGCATAGTCACACCTTACCTGCCTTTCACCTACAATGCGAATTTCCTGATCGTTTTTATGGCACTCTTCGCGCACCTGCGGACACCTTTCCGCGAAGCGGCAGCCCTGTATAGGTCTGGCCAGATTAGGCGGCGCCCCTTCGATAGCTGTCGGCTTTCTCATTTTCTGACCGGGTTCGGCACTGAGCATGGCACCCATAAGTGCCTGAGTGTAGGGGTGTCTGGGATCAAAGATGATCTGCTCAGTCGTTCCCACCTCCACAAACTGACCTGCGTACATGATAGCGATACGGTCTGCCACGTGACGAAGCAGAGGCAATTCGTGTGTGATGAAGATCATGCTGGAAAAGATATCCTTGTTCAGCAGATCGAATATCATCCGTATAACTGCCTTCTGTGTAGTGACATCGAGTGCGGAAGTCGGCTCATCGGCAATCACCATCTTGGGGTTGAGCAGAGTTGAAATGGCGATAACAGAGCGCTGGCGCATTCCGGCAGTGATCTGGATGGGATAGGCATCGAGAATGCTTTCATCCATGCCGATAATTCGGAAACGTTCGTGAAGGCGATCGTAGATTTCTTTTCTATTTTTGACATTCTGATGGCTGGCGATCATATCCGCTGCAAAATCCTTTACCTTGCGGGTAGGATTCAGGGAATTGAATGCTCCCTGAGGGATCATGGATATTTTCTGTGCCAGAACATTTTTTCTGATATCGGCAGGGGACCGGTTCATCACCGATTCACCCGCCACCCGAACATCACCGGATGTGGGGAAAAGCGGAGGGATGAAAAGGCCCATGCAGCCATTGACCAGAGTTGATTTTCCGCAACCCGACTCACCCGCGATCCCCAGAACTTCTCCTTTTTTCATATCAAAGGAAACACCGTACACGGCGGGAATCTTGTCCCCAAACCTTGTCAGATAATGCAGATGAAGGTCAGCGACTTCGAATATCGGCTTGCCGCCGTCTTTTTCAGCTGAAGCGGATTGTGCCTCGCTCTGTGTTTTCTCAAGAAGCATCGAATCCTCCTATTTACGCAGGCGCGGGTTGAACACGCCTTCCATAGACGTATTTATGATATACAGGGCAAACGCAACGACTGTAACCAGTACCATTGCGGGAATGAATGCCCACCAAGCTCCACCAGTCAAAGCCTCATTACGCATTGCCTGATTGAGGATAGTTCCGAGTGACACTGTGTCAAATGGCCCCAATCCGATCATACTGATGGCAGATTCAGACAGAATACCTGAGGCGGTCTGCATGATGAACACCATGAACACGTATGACGCGAGGTACGGCAGGATATGCTTGAGAACGATGGTGAGAGTTCCGGCCCCGTTCACCTTTGCCAAAGAGATGTGGTCTCTTGACTTGAGGCTGCTGGCCTGGGCACGCACCGCACGGGCGCTCCAAGTCCAGGAAGTGGCCCCGATAAGAAACGCAATGAGCGTAAGTGAACGGCCCTCCTTGAGACTTGCTGAAACAAGAACAAGAATGATGAACTGGGGAATCACGATGAACAGGTTTGTAAACATATTGATTATGTCATCGATCAGCCCACCTTTGAAACCGGCATATACCCCCAGAAGGGTTCCGGTAAATGTGGCAAACAGACCAGCCAGAAGACCTACATAGAGGGATGACTGCAGCCCCCTGATGAGAAGGGACAGCATATCGAGTCCCATATGATCAGTTCCCAGAATAGCTTTGCCTGAAGGCGCCATATAGGCATACCCGTCGACCACCCTGTCGTGAATATTGACATTATAGAAAACGGGGAATATAAGTCCCAGCACCAGTGTGGCTACAAACATTACAAAGCCGACAAGGAAAACCGGTGACCTAAGAAGATTCAGGAATAATTTCATGATTATTTACTCCTCTGTCCTGCTTTAACTCGTGGATCAAGAAAACCGATCAGGATATCGATACTGAAATTGGCAACCAGCACACAGACGGTTGTCAGAAGGGTACATCCCTGAATCAAAGGATAATCATTTCCCTGAATGGCAGTAAGAACAGCCATTCCCAGACCGGGATAGGAGAAGATCATCTCCGTAATCAGCGCACCACCGACCATGATACCAAGCGACAATGCCAGACCGGTAAGCTGGGGCAGCATGGCGTTGCGGAACATGTAAATGACTACTTTGCTTTCCTTCATTCCAAGCCACTTCGCATACTTTATGTAGTCGGTTCCAAGCTCGTAGATGCACATAGAGCGCATTCCGATTGCCTGACCACCGGCCAGAATGAGAAAAATGGAGAAGAAGGGAAGAACGTAATGATAGGCAACACTGGAGAGAAACTCGAAGCTGAAATCGGGAATCATCGATCCGGCGTAACCACCAATTGCAGGAAACATAGGCATCTGCAGAGCAAAGACATACACCAGAATCATTCCGAAAGCGAAGAACGGTACGGAATTGAAGAGAAGTGCAAGAGGAAAGACCACTTTATCAAACACCCCTCTTTTGTAGGCCGCAAGTGCCCCAAGCACATTTCCGATTATCCATCCGAAGATAATGGTTGGAACCTGCAGCGCAAGAGTCCAGGGTATGGCAGCTGCAATGATCTCGGTTACCTTTTTGGGATAATTGAGAAAGGAAGTTCCCAGATCACCCCGGATAACCATTCCCAGATACCGGATGAACTGATCGAATATGGAACTTCTCACGGGATTGCCGGCATCATCGCGAACGATGCTGCCGTCCTGATTTACTTCCACCAACCCGAATTCCTTAAGATAGGACTCTTCCTTTTCCCTGGCCGCCTCGGAATCCAAGCCCGCACCGGCCTTGGCCATGATGATGTCGACGGGATTTGCCGGCCCCAGCCTGGGAAGAAAGAAGTTGATGGTAACCGCGGCGAGGAAGGTAACAAAGTACCACCCCGCTCTGGATAAGATATAACTAAGTGTCGGATAACGCTTCAGCATGGATACTCCTAGTTCTTCGCAGTTGATTTAATTTCCCAAAGAGCCTTTGTACCAACACCGAAACAAGGGATCTGAGGCGGTGTATAGGGATTGTCCTTGTTGGGGAAATTGGTCCAGTTTTTGGTGCTGAATTCGTAGAACTGTTCAGGTCTGTAAACAAGAGGCAGTGTGACCTGATCCTGCATGAAGATGACATTCAGAGCCCGGTAGGCTTCCACTTTTTCTTCCTCTTCGGTAAGAGTCGGAATGACCTTGAGCAGACTGTCGACTTTTGCATTGTATCCGGGAGTTCCGGGCTGATTGTATCGGCCCTGGTTTTCGTTCATCTTCTCGCCGACGGGCTTCCAGTTTCTCGTTGACATAACCGATTCGAAACGTGCCCAGGGCTGGGACGGTGTCACGTTTACGGAAGGTGCATGCATGAGCAGGTCCCATTTTCCGGTAGGCATATCGTTAAAATAGACGGATGCGTCAACCGGTCCTTCGCGGACATCGATACCGGCATTCCTCATGCCCTTAACTGCGATTTCAACCATGGCTTCCCAATCAGTCCACCCGGCAGGATGCTTCACAAACAATGTGGGAACGCGGTTGCCCTCGGCGTCTTCCATATGGCTGAGTTCACCTTTTTTGAATACCGATTTGTATCCGGCTTCTTTCACCAGTTCCTTTGCCTTTTCCAGATCGTACTCAATTCCGTACTGCTTCACATCCTCTTCGGAGAAAAACTTCTTCTCAGTTCCGAAGGGAAGAATGAGGCCGGATTGAAGATCGGGGCTGTACTGGGAGAACGCAAGTTCCTTCACATCGGCGTAGTTGATGGCATGAGCCATGGCTCTGCGGAAAGTACTGTTGTCAAGAGGTTCTTTTGTCGTGTTGACCATCAGCATGGTCATAGCCGCAGGCACGAAATATGGTGCTTCGGAGTACCAGGTGTGGACATCCTGCTTTCTCTGGGTCCAGATTCGGGGAATGAAGGTGGAGGAGATGTCAAGATTTCCCTGCTGAAGGGAGATGCTGAAATGGTCGTTACTCTTGTAGATAGGATGAATGATGTACTGAGGATTGGGAAGACGGTCGTCATGAAGAGCCTTGCCCCAGTAATCATCGCGACGTTTCAGGACGATTTTCTCACCGGAATATGCCAGAAGGTTGAAGGGACCGGAAACAACCGGGTCTTTGTCAAGCTTGTCCTTCTGCACCGCGGAGAAGTCGCCGCCGTTGCTTTCAATAAGTGCCTGTATGGAATGCTTGGGAATAATGCGAACAGCCTGGAAAAAATCCAGCACCACCAGAGGATTGTTACGTTCCTTGTTGATGGTGAAATTGACTCGTTCGAACTTGGCACTGTCGATTTCGACTGTATCCACACTGATGTCGGAAATATGATCCCACACATATCTGGTCGGTGCGGAAGGATATTCTTTACCGATAGCGAATGTGAAGACCACATCCTCAGCGGTAAGCGCCTTGCCGTCACTCCATTTGGCTCTGGGGTCCAGAACCGCGGAGATCACTTCAGGGGTCTTCTCATAGGACCTGGCCAGAAGAGGTTCCATTTCACCGGTTAAGGAATTGAAATTCATCAGCGGTTCATACATCAGATTGTAGTTTCCGCCTACCGGAAAAGCCGGCCAATCAACCAAAGGATTGAATGAATTAGGCTCACCCCACTGGAAACCAGCCATGTAGAGAGTCTTGCTACGAGGGAATCCCACCTCACGGCCAGATTTACTGCCTCCGCAGGATACCATACCCAACAACAAGGCGCTCACAAACAGTATTTTAAACTGCGATAACCTTTTCATGATCTCCTCTTCCTTTTCCCGGTTCAGGTTAAGAAAAACGTTTAAAGTAAGTAAAATGTCAGTCCACAATATAGTGCAAAAAATAACCAATGGGTTCAAACCCTGCAAACAATTTCAGAGAACGTCAAACAATCCCAATCTGAGACTACGAATGAGAATCCTGCAATGGCGGGTCTGAACTAAACGGAATCCTGCAACTCTTTACAGGCCCGGATACAAAACCTTCTCAGGCCTATTCTTCCGCTGCTGATTTCTAAAATATATAATCTCCTGATAACCGATTACAAGAAGATGCAGTTTAAAAATCATTTAAATGTCTCCTTTATATATTGTATAAGCGTTACCTCTTCTGACCTCAAGCAGGATAGAAAAAGGGATGTGAAATATATTATGATTCCTATGGTTATACCGCAAAGGTGTTAAAAAAGATTAAAAGAGTTGTTGAACAAGCAGGCTACAAGAAGGAGGGGCGCCCGGGACAGCTTTAGAGTGATCAAACGTGTCCGCAACAATGTTGGTTTTTCTTTGACAAAGAATTCACAAAACGCCTGGTACGAGACAGAAAACGGTGATGCCGGGTTTGCGGAGTTCTTTTCTTTAGCCTTTGAGCCATTAGGAAACAGTGGAGAATTTTTATACTCAAAGAGAGCTTTAGGGGGAAAGTTGATGTGCAGGCCATTTGACAATCATTTATATTAAATTTCGGTATCAGACTAAAAATAAATAGAGAAAAAGCAGTATCTACACCTATAAGGGCAGATAATAGATTTAGAATAAGTGGTAGATACATCGGCAAAAAAACAGTTTCCGCCCGTGAACGGCAGAATTGTTTATGCCACTAAAGAATATCGAATCCAATCAACTAATCCTTAAACGGTCATTGTAATGGAGGTCCGTTTGGCTATTTTCATTCAACGGTTAACCCGCGCAGTGGCTGTCGCCCTGGCGTTCAGCACGGTGGTACCTTATGCGGTTAAGGCACAGGTCACACCCGTGGTGGCGCAGATCGACAGCTTGTCAAGTTCGGTGGATGCACTGGAATCCAAGGTTCTTTCCACACTCATGTTCGGCGGCTCAAGCCCGGTGTCCTTTTCCGGCGAGGCGAGGCTGAAGATGCAGTTCCACAACATGACGGTCTATCCGGATTTCATGGAAGATGACCGCACCTATCTGCAGAGCGGCTGGGAGGGAAATGAGAACATGTTCCGGTTAGGAATGGTTGTCCGCCCGGGCAGAAATACTGTTCTGTGGTCAAAGTTGGGACTGCAGCACATAATGACGGGTGATTACTTCTCCCGACAGGAAGTCCCCACCCGCCGGGATAAAAACAAAAACACCATAGCCATTCATGAGGACATGGTCGCAGGTATCGCCATCCGCACCATACCCGCCTCTTTCTGGCTCAAACTGGGTAATACACACTGGACAGAAGCATCACCTCTGACAGTTTGGAAATCCCAGCCCAGAACATTTGCCTGGGAATACCTTCCCTTTGAAATCGAGCAGCCCATCGCTCGTTACTACGAGTACAATATAGCCAAAGGTGAAAAATCTGGACGAGCGGCCTGGAACAAGAAGCCTTTCAACGGAATCAACTTCGAAAGCATAAACCTCCCCTGGAATCTTTATACCAATTTCGTATACGGTGGCTTCGAGCGCTATGACAACTTCGAACGGGAGTTTCTTGATCTTTCCTCCAATGACCTTTCTTACTCCGGAGACCAGGGAAGCATCAAGAGTAAAGGAATAGGCGATTCCTACCGCAAGGTCCTGCATGGAAGAATAGCCAGAAACAAGACATTTGGCGATATGACCATCGGACTTAACTACGCCGGAATCGATTATTCCGATGATGTCCTTTTCGCCTCATTTGCGGACTCAGATCCAAATACAGCGATCATCAAGGAACAGTTCAGAATCGGAAGCGAACATAACCAGGTACTGGACGAGGAAGGTGATGTAATCTCGCAGGGCAAGGTTTTCTACAAAGAACCCAAGACAATGTCTCTGGACTTCAAAGGCCCTGTGAACGAGCAGTTCTCGATTCACGCGGATCTGGGTCTAAGCCTGATTGACACCACATGGTGGACTACCAATGCCGAAGAAAAATTCACCACAAAGGAAAAGACCTCGGGCAACCCTGTCGGGGCATTCTACTCCAACATCAAGTACAATGGTTTTCTGCCCATAGAGGCTGATATTGCCGCAATCGGAAAAGGTTTCTACTCACCCTTCTCCTTTGCAGTGCCAATGGACGCCTTTTTTGCCTACGGGTCGAATCTGGTCGGAGCAGGCAAATTCATTGCACGAGGGGAGGGCTCTCCTTACGCCCAGAACATGGCGGGAATCAATCTCACGTTCATACCCAAAATTCCCGGCTACGGACACTGCAAAATCAAATATGGCCAGCACTTCCAGCTTGAGGAGGGAAAGGATGTTCTATTCCTCCCCTACAGGCTTAACGGAGCTGACATGTACACGTTTTTCCACAGTTCCTACAATCGGTGGGGAAATGGACCGTTGGACTACTCGATGACCAAGGGCAAACATAGATATGAAAAACGTCTGGGAGATGAAAGTTATAAGCTCATTACCGGTGAAACTCCTATCGGCGGCGGAGGTGCAGGTGGCCTAAGGAGTGATTTCATGGCCATATACGAGGGTTTCGTTGCTTTCGATAATGAAAAACAGGCTATGGCCAACTACCTTCACGGATATCACAACCAGAAAGGTGAGGCCAGCTCTTCCATCCTCAACGAAACATTTGAAACCATCTCTTATTACGATACAAATGAAGCTGGAGAAAGAGTAGAGGTGACAGACACTTTGCCCACAAACAGCTCCTGGGTTCCGGTAAACCAGAAGTACACATTCAATCTGGAACTGGATATGGCTTACGACATCGGACCGTTTGTCGGATACAACAACGATCTGTTTGTCGGTGGCTATGCGGCACTCAACGGTGTTTCACGCTCCTTTATGCCGATCAGCTTCTCCGATGAACCTGAGGATATGCTTCTTTGGTCCCTGTACCTCAGACTTGAACCTGCAATAGCGCTTCACAAGAAGTTCTATGTACTTGGACTTCTGGGGTACGAAACATGGCGTTCCCAGAAATCATGGATTTTCGAGCCGTCCAACCCCAATGATCCCAATCCTAATATCAGAAACATCCGCCTGCACAACTTCAAGAGAAATCCTATAGAGTATCATGATTTTGCTGTAGGCCTGGGTTTCGACTGGGACATTCTGGAACGTGTGGGTCTTCACACTCGCGTGAAATGGATGAGTCACAAGGATGCTAATCTTAAAGATAACAACTTTCAGACACCAGTAGCGTCGATGGAAGTGAAAACATGGTTTTAAATTTTAAAGCAAACAAACTGAAACGTTATAACAATAACAGGCAAGAAAGGCTCATTACCATGAAAAAGCTTTTCCTTTTGGCTCTGGCGCTCAGCACGAGTGCCTGGGCATCAAACGATTCTCTCGAAACCAGGGTCAGCACTCTGCAGTCCCAGGTAGACCGTGTAATGTCAAAGGCCGGTATCCACTTCAACGGGGAATTCCGTGGTCACTATCTTAACTCCAAGGTTTCCGGATCAGCGGTGGACTCCAATCTGAGACAAACTGAAGGTGTAGAATTCACCAGCGTTGATTTCGACATCCAGGCCCGGCCCAATTCTGCTCTGAATGCACGCGCTATTATCCGCCTGCATCAGGACTGGAGAATTTTCTTCTCCGACCTGTCCACCCCTATCGTCACCCGCTGGCTGAGTATTGACGGTGAACTGGGCAACGGTCTTTTCAATTACCACCTTGGTGATTTCAGGAAAAAGATCTCACCTCTGACTCTCTGGTCTCCCGAAGTTGATCTTCTGATGGAACCGGAGATTTTCGCCAGACGCCGCAGGCTGGCCATGGCCGAAGAATTCCTGGGAGACAACAACCGGGTGCTTCAGGGAATGGACCTCACTTTTGCAGCTGAAATCTACCCTATTCTAAAACAACTGGACCTCGGTTTCTACGCCACCCGTCTCCGTACAGCTACCATAGCCGGTACCGGTCATCAGCTCAACGGCATTGAAAGTGCTGATTACGACAAGTACCTGTGGGGTTTCAACGGGGGAGTAGAAGTGATTCCGGGAATGAGTGTGGGAGGAACATTTCTTAACATATTCGACAATATCGAGACCTACGACGGCACTCGCCAGCAGGCGGAACTGAATGCACAGAACAACACAGTCCTTTCCGGACGTCTGAATGCAGACAACAAGAGTTTAATGCCCAGTGACATGCTCAACTTCGGGATCAATGCGGAAGTAGCCCTGTCTTCTGATAAGATTCCCTATGTCGATGCCGAGGCAAATGAAGTAGTTGACAGCACGATCAGCGACATGGCCCTCTATGGCGCTCTCTCCGCAGGCCTTTCTCTTGATGCTCACTCCGTTGACCTCTCTCTGGGTTTTCTCAACAACGGAGCAGACTTCAGAAATGACGCCGCACAGAGTCCTACCTACATTCCTCAGAGGATCATGAACACGGAAAACACCCTTCCCGCTCACTCCTTTGACGCCATGTACAGAAACGTGTTCTGGTTTACTTCTTCCGGAGATGGTCATCTGATACGTAAGCCCCACCGCAAACTCTCCTATACACGTGCTATACTTGAAAGAGAAGAATATGCAGACGGTATGATTGTCAAGGGATCCGACACTCTCGGCCTTGATCCTGTATTCCAGAGTGCGCTTCCCTTCGGCCTTGCCACTCCCGACCGCAGCGGTCCGGTTATCAACCTGGAAAGTTCATTCCTGAACAAGGGTATCAATGTGGCTGCGAAAATCGTGAGTCTTAGCGATGCTGAGGAAAAGGTAGATGCTCTTGATTCGACTGTCACCTACAAAAACAAATACACGGAAATTGGTGGTGGAGCCAACTTGGATATATCAAAGTTTCTGGGAATCTTTGAAAAACCATTCATTCTCGGCGGTGCCTACAGCATGTACAACACTGCTGCCGATGAAATTGACTTCAAGAATAACCTCCTGAGCGCCAATCTTGAGTGGAACTTCTACAAAAACTACAGTCTGCTCTTCGGGTATCAGCAGCTTAAGAGTGAATCACCTGAGATAGCGGGCCTCCAGTTTACAGATACATACACCAACCTGGCAGCCGGTTTACGCCTTGAAGTAGTGGAAGGTGGAATTGTGGATATCGCTCTCACTCAGGTTTCCGGAAAAAGTGAAGGATACGTTGATGAAGAGGGTAATGCAATCGACATTGATTTCGAAGCATTTCAGCCTGAAATTCTTTTAACTGTTCAATTCTAAGGAGTACCTAGCACTATGAGAAAAAAATTAACCGTACCAGCATTATTCTGCCTCGCAGCTCTGCTTCTGAGCTGCGCGGTGCAGCTCAAGCCCTCTGGAGGCCAGGTCAGTGATTCAAAAGCTGTCACCACCTCCGCCTCATCCGCAGGAGGTGAAGAGGAGGTCGTCTACAAGTTCTTTGATGAAGCTTATGTTTCCGGAGGCTTCGATTACGTCTACCCTGATGAATCCAAGGTGTTCATTCCTGAAGAGTCCGGAAAAAACGGCGAGGTTGCTCTCCAGTTCGACCTCGTTGCAGACGAATTTTCGGGCGGTTCAGTGTGCCTCTGGAACCTTCTGTACGACATGCGCCCCTACTATGCCGCAGGTGCTCTGGAGTTCTGGGTAAAGGGAAAGAATGGTGGAGAGATAGCCTGGGCAGCTCTGGTTGATGATGAAAACACCGATGGAAAGAAGACTGTGGTCCGTCTGCCGATCAACAATTACGGCGGTATCACAGACGAGTGGACCAAGATAAGCATTCCTCTGGCGGATTTCGGTCAGAGAGGTGTGTTCTGGGATGCCAAGAAGAAAGTCGAAGTGCCCGAAAGATTTCAGTGGGACAAGGTCGCCGAGTTCCGGATGGAAATCAAAAAGAATGACAACAAGGAATTCCGGGTATGGGTTGACGATATCTTCATTGTAGCTAACAAGTATGAACCCAAGGAAATCAAGGAAGTTGTCTACTGGGACGAACGGGAAGAGACCCTTGCCGATATCCCTGTATCGGAAAAACCTGAAGTAAGCGAACTGCACTCTTTCTTCAAAGACAAAATGCCCGGCGGGTCATTCGCTTACGTCTATGGCGGCAAAACAGCCTACACCACCCAGCCCACCGAATCCGGCAGTGAGGTCTTCACCTCCTATATGGACAACTCGGACTACTCCGGTGTCACGCTTGTTCACGGAAGCACTATCAATGCAGAAGGTCTGAAGAATTCCAGAGCCGGCGGACTTGCGTTCTGGGCAAAGGGTGCTCCCGATGTGAATTCGATTCATGTGGGGCTTCTGGATGATGAAAGCGATGGCAAAAAGGTTCAGACCAAATTGGTATTGGGCGATTATGGCAAGCTTGATACCACCTGGAAGTACTTCATGATCCCCATGCGCAAATTCAGCGATGAAGGCCGCTACTGGGATGAAGACAAGAAAGCCGAAGTACTCGGACAGGTCGACTGGACTAAAATTCAGGAATTGAGATTTTCTATCAATAAAGAAGAAAACAGGGTCAAAGAGGGCGAACCGGTGGCCTTTTATGTTGCCGACATTGCCTTCATTGAAGAAATTCCCGGTTATGTGGACCCTGAGGACTACTGGAATGCCTTCAAGTCCGATGCACCCGAAGTCCTGCTCCACGACTACGAAACAGAGCTGGACCGCAAAGTGGAGACGTCAACCGGTCCCAAATCAAAAGTCAAATACGAGTTTGTCAAATCAGATGCCGAAGGCGGCAGTGATAATGCTCTGAAGATCGACTACAAGCTCGGTGACTGGGTGGATGTCATCTACAGCTACGAAAACAACGACCGCCCTAAAGAACACCGCGACTGGACAAAGCACTGGGGTCTTAAGTTCAACATGTATACCGAGAAGGCCTACCAGCCTCTTACCGTCCAGATTCAGGACTCTGGAAATGAAATTTTCGTGGCTGCTGCCGGAGGAACCAGAGGATGGACCGAAATCATAGTCCCCTTCAAGGACTTCTCCAAATTCCCCTACTACCAACCGCCAGATGCTGAGCAGAACGGAAAGCTCGACCTTGACAACGTGCACGTACTCGACTTCAAACCTGCCGGTGAGGGTTCCAAGGGTGTCATCAAGATCGACAACGTCCGCCTGACAAACGACAGGAAGGCCAAAGTCAAGGAGGTTCCTGAGCAGGTTGCCGTGAAGGTGACCGGTTCAGACAAAGTCATCACGGAAGATATCAACGAAGGTATTTTCGGTATCAATGCTGCACTGTGGGATGGAGACCTGCTCGCTCCTAAAACAGCCGAATACGTGAAAGCTGTAAACCACAAGGTTCTCCGTTATCCCGGTGGTCTGAGAGCCGATGATGATGACTGGGAAGACGTTCTGAAGAAAAAGGACTGGATGGTCGACACTGACGAATTCCTGGAATTCTGCGAGCAGACCAACACCACTCCTATGATCACAGTCAATTTCGGTAAGGGTACACCGGAAAAGGCCGCCGCATGGGTGCATCACGTCAACAAGGTTAAAAAAGCCAACGTGAAGTACTGGGAAGTAGGTAACGAGCTTTACGGTGACTGGCATCCTTACCAGTGCTCTGCTGAAGAATACGGCAAGAGAGCCGCCGAGTTCATCAAACAAATGAAAGCGGTTGACCCCTCCATCCTGGTTACAGTGGTATGGGTGCTTGAGGGCGAATGGAACAAAACCGTTTTCGAGTACACGAAAGATCTTGCTGACGGTGTGAACGTTCACCACTATCCTCAGCATGCCGGTCAGGAAAACGATGCCGGTCTGCTCGCAGCACCTCAAACTCTGGACGAAATTCTGCCCGGAGTTAAGGAACAGACCAAGAAGTACGGCAACCCTGATAAAGATTACGAGATCTGGCTTACAGAGTGGAACTCGGTTGATTTCGAACCCGGCCCTCAGACTCTGACCATCGTGAACGGTCTGTTTGTAGCCGATTACCTTGGTACACTGACAAAGCACAATATCGAGCAGGCGTCATACTGGGACATTCACAATGACGTCACTGTCCAGGGTGGAGATTACGGATACCTCTCACGCACAGGTGCTCCTGATGGTGACAATGTACCCAGACCTTCCTACTGGACATTCAAAATGGCCAGCGAGAGTCTTGGACGCAAGAAGCTGCTTGAATCGTCCACAGACGAGACCAATGTTACCTCCTACCTGAGCGAGGATGGTAAAAAGTCTCTGATGCTTGTTAACAAGTTTCCCAAGACCAAAGCCGAAACAACGATCGACATCCCCGGTTTCTCCGGCAAAGCTACTCTGAAGCAGCTTACTGCCGAAAGCGGCCAGAAGGGACCGAGCACAAAGACGATCGATGTAAAACCCGGTATGAAAATCACTTTACCGGCTTACTCACTGACGACAATCACTCTGAACTAGTTTCATCGGAGTTTTTAAGTCCCGAAGGCGGCAGTTCTAAACTGCCGCCTTTTTTGTTTCAGAGCCCCCGTTTAGGATAAAATTTTCAAAACCCGGCGAGGCCGACCACTGCCCGATTCCGGAATCATGATATGCTGTTTACGGATCATTAGGCAGTAACATATATTATAAGGTTCCAAAAGTGCCAGAAACCCTTAAACTTCAGGAGTACGCTTTATATGAAATTCGGATATTTCGATGATGCAAATAGGGAGTACGTGATCACTACTCCTCAGACCCCCTATCCCTGGATCAACTATCTGGGCAACCAGGATTTCTTCTCTCTTATCTCCAACACCGCCGGCGGCTACTGCTTCTATAAAGATGCCCGGCTCCGCCGCATTCTTCGCTACAGATACAACGATGTACCCATAGATGGCAACGGACGATATTTTTACATCAAAGAGGGCGATGACTTCTGGTCCCCCGGATGGAAACCGGTAAAGCGCGGCCTGACCGATTACCAATGCCGCCACGGAATGGGCTACACCAAAATTAAAGGTACACGCAACGGTCTTTCCGCCGAAGTTCTTTATTTCGTTCCGCTAAATTTCAACGGGGAAGTCCATAAAGTCACTCTGACCAACACGACAGACAAAGAAAAGAAATTCACTCTGTTTTCAATGGTTGAATTCTGTCTGTGGAACGCCTATGATGACATGACCAACTTTCAGCGCAATCTCAACACCGGTGAAGTCGAGGTCGACGGGTCAACCATTTACCACAAGACAGAATACCGCGAACGCAGAAACCATTATTCTTTCTACACGGTAAACAGACAACTGAGCGGTTTCGACACTGACAGAGAAAGTTTCATCGGTCGATACAACGGTTATGACAACCCGGATGTTGTTCTGGACGGGCAGTCCAAGAATTCCGTTGCAGACGGATGGTCACCAATCGCCTCTCAGAGCCTCAATATCACCCTCGCCCCTAAGGAATCCACAGAGCTTGTCTTCGTGCTGGGATATGTGGAAAATGACGAAAATGAAAAGTGGGAAGCTCCGGGAGTGATGAACAAGACAAAAGCAAAAGAGATGATTCAGCAGTTTTCAACCTCCTCTGCTGCCGATAAAGCCCTGGGGGAACTGAAAACATTCTGGGATGACCTTCTGTCGCGCTACACAGTAAAGAGCAGTGATGAGAAGCTCGACAGAATGGTGAACATATGGAACCAGTACCAGTGCATTGTCACCTTCAACCTGTCCCGCAGCGCCTCCTATTTCGAGTCGGGAATCGGTCGCGGTATGGGATTCAGAGATTCAAACCAGGATATCGGCGGTTTCGTGCACCAGCTGCCCGACAGAGCCCGTCAGAGGATAATCGATCTGGCCTCCACCCAGTTTGAAGACGGAGGAGCATATCATCAGTATCAGCCTCTGACCAAAAAGGGCAATAATGAGATAGGCGGCGATTTCAATGATGATCCGCTCTGGCTCATTTACTCCACCGCTTCATATATCAAGGAGACAGGCGACTGGAAGATCCTTGAGGAGCAGGTGCCTTTCGATAACGACCCAGCCAAGGCCAAACCGCTTCTGGACCACCTTACAGCCTCCTTTTATCATGTGGTGAACAATCTCGGTCCTCACGGCCTTCCTCTTATCGGAAGAGCCGACTGGAACGACTGTCTCAATCTCAACTGCTTCTCCACCACCCCCGATGAATCGTTTCAGACCTGCACCAGCAAAGATGGAAAAACCGCCGAATCGGTGCTCATCGCGGGGATGTTTGCCTGTATCGGCAGAGATTACGTGAAAATTCTGGAAAATCTGGGCAAGGGGAAAGAAGCTTCGGAAGCGACAGGCCATATCGAAAAGATGAAGAAAACCATCCTTGATGCTGGGTGGGATGGAGAATGGTTTGTGAGAGCCTATGACGATCATCAGAACAAGATCGGATCAAAGGAAAACGATGAAGGCAAAATCTTCATCGAATCACAGGGGTTCTGTGTCATGGCCGAAGTAGGTGTGGAGAGTGGACAGGCAGCAAAGGCACTTGAATCCGCACGTAAGTATCTGGATTCGGACCACGGTCTGGTGCTGGTCAATCCTCCCTACACCAAATACCACGTGGAACTGGGCGAAATCAGTTCATACCCTCCGGGCTACAAGGAAAATGCGGGAATTTTCTGTCACAACAACCCATGGGTGATAATCGGAGAAACCATTCTGGGCCAGGGCGATCACGCTTTCAAGCACTACAGCCAGATCGCGCCGGCTTACCGCGAAGAAATTAGTGAGCTTCACAGGATGGAGCCGTACGTGTACTCACAGATGATTGCGGGTAAAGATGCCACGAGGCACGGGGAAGCCAAGAACTCCTGGCTCACCGGCACCGCTGCATGGAATTTCGTGACCGTCTCACAATGGATACTGGGAGTTCGCCCCGATTACGAAGGCCTTGTAATCGATCCCTGCATCCCGGCAGACTGGAACGGGTTCACCGTGACCAGAAAGTTCCGCGGTGCAACCTACAAAATAACAGTAAAGAACCCCTCTCATGTCTGCAAAGGTGTCAAGAGCCTGACCGTTGATAACGAGAAGGTTGAGGGCAATACAGTTCCCGTGTTCACAGACGGCAAAGAGCATATTGTCGAGGTGGTGATGGGCTGAAGCTGAGTCTTAGCTGTTTTTAAAAGCCGGTGCTGAGAATGCATCGGCTTTTCCGTTTTGGGATTACTCCTGCATTCAATTATGATTCAGCTTTACCAACCATTTCCCAGAGAAAAGCCGAGAGGGCGTAAACCATTGCCCCGTTCCAGTTGATCGCTATTTCATTTGTTCTGAAGTCACTGGAATCATCCTTCCAGTCTCCCGCATTCTCGCATGGTCCTCCAACCAGATACCCGGGCCAGGCCTTCCGGTCTGAAATGGAACGTCTGCAGTGAGGATTCTGAGGTGGATTGTACCCCACTCCAGTCACAAAGGAACGGCCATAACTGTTTCTCCCCAGCAAATATCCCAGGGCCTCTTCACCCGCGTGCATGTACTTTTCATCACCTGTGATTCTGAACGCGGCATAAAGCGTGTGAACTGTACCGGCAACAGTTCCGGTCGATCCCCAATTGTAGAAATCTCCCAATGTACGGCCGTACCCGTGGCTTCGGCTGTTCTCAACTAGTTTATCGGCGATCTCGACCAGACTCTTCCTGACGTTTGAAACCAAACAGTTGTCTTTACCATCACGAGCAGACAGAAGATAGGTCAGCATTCCCAGATTGGTGACATCATACCACGTGAGCTGCTCTTTCACCGAAGATCCCGATGCTCTCCTTTGGAAATCATCCAGATACTCCTTCTCACCGGTGGTTTCCCACATCTCCGCGGCTGCCCAGAGCCTGATGTCACAGTCCTCTGTTTTATAGGAGCCGGTTTGGAAACCGGACTGGTCGGCGTAGACATTCTTCTGCTCTCCGCCTAGCAGATCATAGCTCAGTTGAGCAGCCCTGATGCAGTTTTGAGAATAGGCGGTGTCAAAAGGTTCATAAATGCGGGCAGCCTGAGCCATCATGGCTACAAAGCTCGCCGTCGCAGATGTGCTCCAGGGTACAAAGTACCTTTTTTCCTTTTCCTCTTCGGGCATTATTCCACCGCAGAATTTCCGGGCCGACATCTTGTGAGAAACCCTGCCGTCCGGAAACTGCATCTTGAAAACCCAATCAAGATTCCATTTGATCTCCAGAAGATACTGAGGGATGTCACCTTTTGGGACACTTTGCAGATCGACTCCGCTTATCGCGGTCCCGAAATGCTCCCACGCTTTGAGCATAAGCCCGACTGTAACACCGGAATTCACCACATATTTATTGTAATCCCCCGCGTCGTGCCACCCCCCGGTACCCTCCTTTTTTGCATCTTCGCCATTGAAAAAATCAGTGCAGCCGTCATCCGTATGACATTCTCCGTGAGAGTATTCAACACCATTATGCACAGCCGATACAGAACAGCCGCAACGCCACAGATACATCCCAAGCATGACCGTCCTGAAGGGCTCCGTGTACAGATCAACTGCGATTCTGAAATCGACGGAACGCCCTGCCTCAGGCACCTCTATGTAAAAGGTGCCCGTTTCGGTCAGAGGTGAAAAATCAACTACCCACAACTGTTCTGCCGTATCATCATTATAGACAGTTTCAGCAGACCCGGAAAACACTACCCTGTCATCGTTAGCGGTCCTGACACTGAACTGAGTACAGGCTTTCGCTACAGTTGCTCTTTTAGGAGACCGGGGAAGGAAACCTGCTGAATTCAACCTGATAAGTGAACTCACTTTACACGCCCTTTTTATGAACAGAGGATATGAAATCACTACCAAAAGATACAATTATTGTATCCGGTTGAAAACACGGCTTCAAAGCAGGTCGACCAGCTTTATGCGGCAAGTTACTCAAGTTTTATAAAAACATGGAAGAGTTCTGATCTCAGGGGAGCTTTTCCAGTGCGGAGACAAACTTCTTTTTATTGAGATTATCCCTCATAATGATCGGTTCCCGCGGAGAATCGGCCGGGAAAATTGCCAGAAACGGAACACTGCGGGATCCGAGATGATGCAGAAGGCTCTGAGCCGCCTCATTGGGGTGAGTCAGATCCGCGGTCATCAGCACGACACCCTTTTCATCGTACAGAGATTTCGCCTCGCTGCTTTCAAGAACTGTCGCCTTGTTCACATGACAGCTTGTACACCAGGCGGCAGTGAAATTGAGCACCACATTCCTTTTCTCTTCATGAGCAGCTTTCAGAGCCTCAGGTGCGAACTCCTGCCAGTCTGTTTCAGATTTGACTGCGACAGCTGAAGTCGGGGATGATGCATGGGCCGGCAGATATTTGACTGAGGCAAACACTCCGGCAGCAGCCAACGCCAGGGCTATCACCCCGACCGCGACGCGCTTTTCAAGCGCAGTCCCGAAGGGAGCGAACCTTTTGTTTACTCCTGCGGCAAACGCAAGACTGAGACAGATTCCAACCGTGCTCACCACAAGTTCAGAACTCAGTCCGGTCATGAGGTGAACGGCAAAAGCCAGGAGAAAAAAGCCCATCACGTGTTTGAAATCCTCCATCCACTTCCCGGGCTTGGGAAGCAGTGCGAGAATACGACGGCTGGATGAAAGAAGAACGTAGGGCAGCGCCATACCGATTCCGATCATGGTGAAAATCAGAAATATCACCGCCGGACTCTGAAGCAGCGCCCAGGCAAGCAGCGCCCCCAGAAACGGACCGCCGCAGGGAGTGGCCAGAACCGTTGCCACAGCACCTTTGAGAAATTCACCGGTCAACCCGCTTCCCTTCCGCTCAAGATTTGAAACACCCGAGGGCACTAATATGGTGTAGAAATCAAACATGCCCAGAGCAAAGAGAAAGACCAGTGCGATGATCAGCATCATTATACGCGGATTCTGGAACTGCTGTCCCCAGGAAAATCCGGCGAAAGCAGCCAGTGAAGCCAGAATCAAGAACACTGCCACTATACCCAGCGAAAAAATGATGCTTCGGAATACGGCCCGGCGTCTGGATTCCCCTGCCCCCTGGGCAAACGAAAGGACTCTGATTCCGAGCATCGGAAAGATGCAGGGGGTGATATTGAGTGCCAGACCGGCCAGAAAGGAAAACAGCAAAGCTGTCAGCAGGTTGAAACTTTTTTTCTCTTCCAGAGGGGAATAGGCCCATTGGACTTCTTCTACCGATTGGTTTTCAGCATTTTCGGATTCCTCAAACAGATCCGGAGATTCCGAAAAAATGTCGGGCTGACCTTTGGGTTCTCCCCCCACTCTGAAGTCCATTTTTTCTGAGGACTTCAGTTGCTTACCTAATTCAGATACCCCCCCAAAAGATCGGGGTGAATCAGCATCCGGTTTTACCGGAACCGAAAACTCCAATGTTTTCCCAACCGGAATGCACGAATTTTGGCAGACAAGGCCATCCATGGTGATAGTCCCTTTAACAGAACCGCTCTCAGCCGTTACAACACCCTTCAGAAAAAAACAGGCCTCTTTTTTATAAGCCCACACCCAGTCTCCGAAGGGGGGCTGGTATTTCAGAGGAGCGCTCTTGCGGGCCTCAACCCAGCGGATATTTTCATTCTCTTCAGCCGTAAGAAGAAAGGGTTTACCGATTCCGGGCCCAAGCGGGTTTGAATAAAGGTGATAATTGTCCGGTATGACCGCTTTCACTCCCAGAATGACCGTGTCGTTGGGAGCATACTCGGATTTATCCGCCTGAAGAGAAAATGTGGGCATCTGAGCGGATGGTGAATATATCAAAGTAATCAGAAACAGCGGTAACAGCGAGACAGCAGTTTTCATAACCCGACCTTTTGCAGTAGCAATCATAATCAGAACATCTGAAAATTAATTCTCCGCCTGTTGTGTACAAAGCATTTCTGCTTTCATCAGGTATATTACGTTCCGGGGAGCGGAAAAGGTACAGGATACGGAAAAAGCGGCAAACCCCGTATCAAGCCATTCCATTTTCTGAATTTTGCCTGCAGCATTCCACTTCTGGCCGAATATTTTCATTACCCCGCCCCGGCTGCAGTCGTCACCGACTTCTCTTGTGATGTCCTGCCTGTTCCATTTTACCGTTTCTTCTTCTTATTAGGCTTTCACGACATTATTTTATAATGAATTTTGGACATATTGTGCAGTTAAAAATCTCGTAAGTGAATTATAAACCAATTCAGCCCAGTGGTTCATGGAAAGGACCGATGTACTATGAAGTATGGTGATTTCAAAGATGAAGCCCGGGAATACATTATCACAAATCCCAAGACACCTGTGAAGTGGATCAACTATATCGGTACCCTTTCCTTCGGAGGGTTCGTCGATCACACCGGTGGTGCACTTATCTGCAAGGGTGACCCGTCACTCAACCGTATCACCAAGTACATACAGCAGATGCCCTCATCGGATTTCAAGGGAGAGACTCTGTACCTGCGGGTCAGAAGGGGCAACACCTATAAAGTGTTCTCACCCTTTTTCGTTCCCACTCTGGACAATTACGATAAATTCGAGTGCCACGTAGGCATGGGCTACAACAAGATCGTATCCGAGTTCTACGGGATCAGAACCGAATGCACCATTTTCATTCCCCTGGAAGATCAGGTGGAGATCAGAGACATCCGCATTACAAACATCTCCGATACCCCTCAGGAAGTGGATGTCATTCCGGTGGTCGAATACACCCACTTCGATGCGGTCAAGCAGTTCACGAACGCCGACTGGGTTCCCCAAACAATGCAGTCGCGCTGTTTCACCAACTCCGATGGGTTGAGAGTTCTTATCCAATACGCATTCATGAACAGAGATACAAAAGTCAATTACTTCACATCTAGTGTTCCCGCATCCTCATTCGAGACCGACCGCAGACTCTTTCTGGGTGACAATGAATACGGTACCTGGGTCAGTCCCAAATCATTGGAGAATGACGAGCTGAGCAACTACGAGGCTCAGAGAGGTGACAACATAGCCGCCCTGCTTCACCATCTGGGAGAGCTCAAGCCATACGAAACCAAACGAATGATCACACAGCTGGGTCAGAACGAGAGTCTTCTTAAGGCATCACCGCAAATCGAACGTTTCCGCAAGGAAGAAGAGGTTGACAAAGCTTTCAAAATACTGACTGAGTCATGGGAGCAGTTCCTGTCGAATCTGCAGGTTGAAACACCCGACCCGGCATTCAACAGCATGGTAAACGTGCACAATCCCCGCCAGTGTTTCATCACCTACAACTGGTCCCGCTATCTTTCCTACTATCAGCTGGGACTGGGCACACGGGGTCTGGGATTCAGAGACAGTTCCCAGGATGTCATGGGCGTTGTCAGCCACATACCTGAGAAGGCCAAGGATCTGATAACCAAGCTTCTTTCTGTTCAGAACAGTGACGGTTCGGCCATGCACCAGTTCAATCCGATGAGCATGGAAGCCACAAACGGCGACGCCCACGAGATGCCGGACCGTCCTCAGTACTACGGTGATGACCATCTGTGGATCGTTCTGGCAGTAAGCAGCTACCTGAAAGAAACCGGGGATATTGATTTTCTCAACGAGTCAATCCCCTTCTATGCAAAGGGCAAGGACGGTTCACCGCTTGAATCCGGCACGGTGTATGACCACCTCACACGCGCGCTGAAGTTTACCAAAAGCAATATGGGAGCGCATGGGCTTCCGCTTCTGGGATTCGCGGACTGGAATGACTGCGTGAACCTCCCCACCGGAGCGGAATCGATTTTCAACGCATGTCTCTACAGCCGCGCACTGCTGGAAATGATCGACCTTGAGAACTTTCTCGGGCACAAGGATCTTGCCGAAAGTTATACAAAAGATCACGAGGTAATGAAAAAGAATCTAAACGAGCAGGCCTGGGATGGTGAATGGTTCGTTCGTTACTATGACAACGAACGCGAGCCGCTGGGTTCGAAGAAGAATTCCCATGGTCAGATTTATCTCAATGCCCAGTCGTGGCCCGTTTTCTCGAAACTGGCAAGCGACGACAGAGCACGCCAGGCACTTGAGTCGGCCCGCGAAAAACTCAACACCTCCAAGGGAATCAAGCTCAGCACCCCGGGATTCAACGGATACGATCCCACAAAGGGCGGAATCACCACCTATCCTCCGGGAGCCAAGGAAAACGGCGGAATATTCCTTCATACCAATCCCTGGATGATGATAGCGGAAGCCATGACCGGCAACGGTGACCGGGCATATGAATATTATAATCAGATCAACCCGGCCGCCAAAAACGATGTGGTGGATGAATACGAGTGCGAACCGTATGTGTATCCTCAGAACATTCTTGGTGACGAGCATCCCCAGTTCGGGCTTGCCCGCAACAGCTGGCTTTCAGGAACTTCCTCCTGGACCTACCAGGCAGCCAGCAGGTACATCATGGGTATTCGCCCGCAGTACGATGGACTTGAAATTGACCCCTGCATTCCCTCCAGTTGGAACAGTTTCAAGGTCGAGCGCAATTTCCGCGGCTGCAGATATAAGATTTCGGTGAAAAATCCCGATCATGTCAGCAAGGGTGTGAAGTCCATTTCCGTGGATGGGAAAGCTCTCGATAAGCCAGTTGTTCCTGTTTTCGATGACGGCAAAGTGCACGAAGTTACTGTCGTCATGGGTTAGGGGCACTTTTCAGCAATTTTGATAACGGGATCCGATTATAGTATCGGGTCCTTTCTTTTTTCTGAACCGCCCAGGAGATGAACTGCTGATTGGGCACTGATCTGTTTGCGGAAAAAACAGCAGACACTTTCCGAAGAAAGCATTCGAAAAGATGCGGGTGTTTTGAACCGCTTGCCTCCAGTGCGCCACTAAATAATTGAGATCTGGATCTATTCGAGTCAGTACGCCCCCCAAACCCTCTGCTCGGATAGAAATCCAGAACCTCCCCTTAATAGAGCGGAATGGGATGCGAAGGTAGTGGTTTTTACCTAACCGAATACAACCCTGTGCCTGTCCCTTCGGATTCACCTCGCATCCCTTTCTTCCGCTTTTTCCCTCAAGCACTGAGGTATCACCTGTTCTCCTCTTCTGTTCCGAATTATCTTCGAATATGATTACCCGTTAAACGCATTCACCATTATGATCATTCTAATCCCCGTACTTAAACGTTGAAATTCAAAATTTGAAACCCGCACCTACATTATAGTAAATTAGTAAGACAACCTCTTTTCCTACGGATTTCTTCATGACAGAAAAATCATCATCGCCTACCAAGACCATCTGCCTGCTTATAGAGGGTGTTGCGGGACTGTACTACTCACATGTATGGCCGGGAGTTGCAAACTGTGCCCGTGAAAACGGATACAATCTCGTCTGCTTTGCTGGCGGAGCGCTCCGCATTTCGCCGCAAAACCCTTATGAAGCTCAGCGCAACATCATCTACAACCATATAGATGCCGACAATATAGACGGGCTGATCGTTTCGGGGACCCTGAAGAACTTTATTTCCGACCGGGAATTTGCACTCTTCATGGAACGGTTCCAGAATATCCCGGCGGTCACCCTTATTCCCGCTCTGGAAAACATTCCCTCTGTGCTTATCGACAATGCATCGGGGATGAAAAGTCTGATCTCCCATTTGGTAAACGCCCACGGGCATCACAATTTTGTTTTCATCGGTGGTCCCAGGGGAAATCTCGATGCTGACCAGAGACTGGAACTGTTTCATAAGTACATGGTGGAGTACGGCCTTGAAGGCGGCGAGGACAGAGTCATTGCGGGAGATTTCACCCGTGGCGGGGGCTACAGAGCTACAATGGAACTGCTGTCCAAGAAAATAGCCTTCGATGCCCTCATTACAGCCAACGATGAAACGGCTCTGGGAGCGATTGCGGCACTTCAGGAGAAAGGCATCAGGGTCCCTGAGGACACAGCCGTTACGGGTTTTGACGGGATCGAAGAAAGCGAGCTTACCACTCCCCCTCTCACCACGGTACGCCAGCCGCTTTATGAAATCGGCCGCTCTGCGGTGGAACTGCTCATATCAAAAATTCAGGGTAAAGAGGTACCCATGCGCACGGTTCTTGACGCACCGCTAGTTATCCGTCAATCGTGCGGCTGTTTCATCAACCCCCAGCATGCGCTTGGCAACCGTTCACTTCCGGTGAGCATCAAGTCAACCGATCTGAAACACCTCAGAAGCGAACTGCATTCAGCTCTCAGATCGTTCGAACCGGAGATGAGCGCAAAGATTGAAGATCGCGATATTGAAGATGTGGTGTCATCATTTTTTGACGAAATAGAAGGAATCAAAACATCCGAGTTTCTCCCCGCCCTCAACCGCATCGTCAGAGCAATCGTTCTGGCCGGTGACGATGCGCTTCAGTGGCAGAAGATTCTGGTGGTGATGAGGAAATTCTCCCGCAGCCTGACAGACCAGCAGGCTGAAAAGGCCGACAACCTGCTTCACGACGGATACAATCTTTTCAGTGAAGCCGCAGTGAGGGTACAGGCCCACAAACGGCTGCAGGAGGAGCAGCAGGCGGCCCTGATGAGGTCAGCAGGGCACTCGATTGCCAATTCCTTCGATATTCCCAACCTCACCAAAGCCGTTTCCAAAGTTTTTCCCAACATCGGAATAGATGATTTCCACCTTTCTCTATATGACAAATCAGATAAGAGTTTCCGCAACTCGAAGCTGCTCTTCAGCCTTCAGCAGGGGAAAAAGAGTGTGCCTTCGGCTGAAGTCAATTTCCCCACAAAAGAACTGTGTCCCGGGGGAATAGAGAGCACCGGGAAGCCTTTCCAAGTTGTAGTCCAGCCGCTTTTTTTCAAAAACGAGCAGCTGGGGCTGGCGGTTTTCAAAAACGGGCCCTCCATCGGGTATGTGTATGAAATCCTCAGCGAACACCTCAGCGGTGCTTTGCAGGGTGCCCTGCTCATGAAAAAGGTTCAGGAACAGGCAATCACGCTTGAACATACAAACCAACAGCTCCAGAAACTCAGAGAGCAGGAGCATGCTTATCTAAAAGCAATAAAGCGGGAACTGGAGCTGGGCAGAGAAATCCAGGCAAGCTTCCTTCCCGAATCAATGCCGGTCATGGACGGTTGGGAGTCCAGCAAGCTGTTCCTGCCCGCAAGAGAGGTGTCCGGGGATTTTTACGATGCGTTTTTGCTGGAGGACGGCAGAGCCGCATTCGTCATTGCCGACGTTTCTGGAAAGGATGTGGGTGCGGCACTTTTCATGTCACTCATCCGGTCTCTCATACGCGCCTTTGCCGAACAGTCACTTGAAGGCGCCGCCGACCCGCTGAATGCAATCTGGCTGACCAATCGCTACATCGCGCATCATCATCACAGCGGCAACGGGCGGTTTATGTACGCTACCATGTTCTTTGCAGTCGTGAACCCCTCCAACGGTGAAGTGAGCTATATAAACGCCGGGCACAACCCGCCTGCGCTTCTCAAGTCGGAGGGACAGATCATACGCTGGCTGGAGCCGACCGGTCCGGCGGTGGGTATTTCCGCGGATCTGGATTTCCACCAGGGAAAGCTTCAGCTTGACCCCGGGCAGATGCTTCTTCTCTACACCGACGGTGTCACCGAGGCCAGAAATGAAAAGAGCGAGTTTTTCACCAAAAAGCGGCTTGCGGAACTGATCGAGCAGCCCTACAAATCCGCAACGGAGGTGGTGGACCGGGTCAAGCATGCTCTGGAGGAGCACGGGGAAGGTGCTGTGCCCTATGATGATGTGACGATGCTGGGGATATTCAGGGAGTAGAGCAATTCGACTCACCCTTGTTTAAAAAAAGCCGGGAGAACAGACTCTTCCGGCCTTTTTATTCAGCACACTACTGACCACTCATTTCCGAACCGTTCTGGTCCTGAGTACGCTTTCTACTCCTCTGCACCTCCTGCAAAATGAACCGCAAGACTTCTGTGTCTCACAAATTATATTACCATTACATTCATTATACGTGGGAAACCGCCTCTTAAGCGTTTTAACGGAGCACGGCTATGCTGAAACGACTGTCTATACCCGCTTTACTGATGTGGCTTATCTGTTCTTCTCCCCTGCTGGCGGATCCCGAGCCCTATGCGCCCATTGCCAATCCGCTACCGGATACACTGGATCAGCTCTACCGGGACAGTGCCACTATCCAGATAGGCAGGGTCCGGGTGAATCAGGCCGGCTACAGACCACAGGACAAAAAATATTTCTACTATGTGGGAGAAGGACAGAGTGAATTCTCAGTGATCGATGTGAACAGTGGAGAGACGGTGGCCACTGGTGAATTAGTTTCCAAAGGAACGGAGGTTTCCGGCCAGATATACATTCGCGCTTCGAACAATGCCCAGCATCACGAATCCGGTGATGAACGCTACACGATGGAAAGCCCTCTGGTTTCGGGTCCTTTATTTGAAGGTATAATTCCCGAGTCAGTTGGCCCCGGCCAATACAAGATCCGAGTGGGAACGGAGGAATCGGGCCCGTTCTGGATTGATGAGAAGATATACAGTTGGCTGAGGGATGCAGCGATCAAATTTCCCGGTGTTAACAGATGCGGTAATTCCGACTCCTGGTTTCATCCCCCCTGCCATCTGCAGGATGCCGTAACCGGTGGTTGGCACGACTGCGGTGACCACCTTAAAGAAAGCTGCACCCAGAGCTTTTTACATTCCATGTTAGGCTTAGCTGCAGCGGTGTTCAAAGAACGAGATATGGACCATTACGGTCCCAATCACAACAATACGGTTATAACAGACGGTATACCTGATATTCTTTACGAAGCTAAATACGGTAGCGATTACCTATTACAATCATATGATAAAGCAAACGGCAATATTGAAAACCTAATCACTTCAATGGGAAATTTTGGGGCAGACGGAGATCATGGCTGGTGGGGAAGACCGGAATACCAGGATATGATGCCGCCAGAAAGAGGCGGTCCACCAAGACCTGCACGTGTGGAGATCGGTGTGAATGTTATAGCACCATTTGCTGCGGGGCTAG
The DNA here is from genome assembly GCA_046538945.1 of Chitinispirillaceae bacterium. Classification (GTDB taxonomy): domain Bacteria; phylum Fibrobacterota; class Chitinivibrionia; order Chitinivibrionales; family Chitinispirillaceae; genus JAEZKC01. The sequence continues at coordinate 33,434 of JBKHHW010000011.1, forward strand.
CATACACAGGGAAGCTTTATGAACCATTTGATTCTGAGTATGCGCGAAAGTGCTTATCTGTCGCAGAAGATTTATATTCATATGTGAAGAATAACCCTGAATTAACTTCAAGTTCTGAGGCATACCATGCTGGAGAAGAAGCACATGATAAGATCGCATTTGCTGCTGTAGCGCTTCTCTGGGCTACTGAAGACACCGGATACCTGAATGACTTGTGTTATGACACCACGATTCCCAATGTGATGACAACAAATACAGATCCGATTCTCTCATTCCAAGGCGGATGGTTTAAAGTCAACAGAGAACTTTTTGTTAAAGAGACTACCAATACAACCTGGGACACCTATTTTGTGCCCGCATTATGGAGTTTTTACAGGTTAATATTGAAAGATGAGCAGTTGTGCAATCGATTGAGTATCAACACAGAAGAGAGACTAAAGCTTATCGAACAGACAGCCTTCTCTCTGGCCAGAAGCCTTACTACATTTTCAGACGGCGATACGAGTATAAGTTTACCTCCAATTAATCTTCCATGGATGCAGATTCCTCTTACTCTGAAATATGGGAGTACTTGGTTTGAAATGAGCACTGAACAGGACTGGATGTGGAACCGCTATCAGATAAGTAACATATTCGATATGTATGCATACTCTGATATGGCTTTATGGCTACAAGGAATGCAGCTTCCAAACACACCAGCCACAACAGATTGGAAAGGCAAAGAAGTAAGAGAAATCATGATACGCCAAATGGATTACATGCTGGGAGTGAATCCATGGGATATATCCATGTTCATCGGAGTAGGACATAAAAATTTCAATCATATTCATCACAGAGCAGCAAATCCGGAAGGAAAGAATCTACCGGGTGCATTTTATGGATACACACCACCGGATGGTGCTTTGTACTCGGGCTGGCCGGCTTCAACCACCACCTTCGAGGACAAGTGGAAGGATCATTTTCACACCGAAACGGGAATAGATGCTTCCGCGATATCTATCATTACAATAATGGGACTGACTAAAGAAGAGCCGATAACGGAACCTCCAACTGCCACTGTGCGTACGGTTTACGTAGGTTATGACCAGGCAATAATCGAAGTACGGCAGAGCCGGTTTGGTAACACCACGATACAGTATGGCTCACAAACCCCGCCTTCACAAAATCACACCTGCGACAGCGCAGGTGTATTTCACCGTATAGTTCTGAACGGACTGCAGAACGGGACCACTTACTATTTCGATGCAGTGGTTTCAGACCTTTATGGAAACAGTGATACCATTAACGACAGAGGTGAGTATTTCGAATTCACTACACTCCAGAACCCTCCCGGCGATGCGGAAATCACAAACGTGAAAGTCTGCAAAGTAACCAGCGATTCCGCGGAAATCTTCTGGTACACACCCAACGGTGAATACAACAGCAGAGTTGTATTCGGAGAAGGCCTTCCCCCGGAAACTGTTCATGACGGGAATATATACGGACGACCTACCAACTTTCACTATGTGAAAATCGGTGATTTGAAAGAAAAAACCACCTACTATTTCTATGTGGAATCAGATGGAATGAGAGATGATAACGAAGGTAAGTATTACACTTTCACCACTCCTGTTGAACACGTCGATTTCGATGTGAGAATCATACAATATGAATGGGGAGGTAAGCCCACATTAGGAATGAATGTAATAAATCAGGATTCCAAAGCCTACGACTCTCTGGAACTGAGATTCTATATGCGGGGAACAGAAGAAGAGATGGCGGATATGGGAGCCAGAGTGGATATTGGGTTTAAGTACAGATCAGACGGATGGATCGACAGTGCATTCAAACAGACTGTTGATGATCTTCTGCAGGATCAGAAGCCGATCAAGATTCCGGATACCTACGACCCCAGTAATGACACCTACGCCTGGTATTTTGCCATCCCCACCGGCAGCACGGTTATGGAATCCGGAGCTCGATTCCGGCTTGATGTGGTTCTTGTAAAAAGAAACCTTCCCTTCAATGATGATTTGCTTGATGAGCCTCCCACTCACATACCTGACCCTGAAACAGACTGGAGCTGGATGCCGCACCACAGAGCAAGCGGTGACCCTGTTGACTTCGGAGGTATACCGGAAAAGGCGAAAGAAGAAGTAGACCAGTCATACTGGACAACTGAAATAAACCCCTACGTTACAGTCTACCGCAAAAACGAATTCGTCTGGGGATACTCTCCATCCGCCTCTGAACAACAGACAAAAAAGAACAACTACGAAATGACCGCCCAGATCACTTCCCCTCTGCACAACCCATCCGAAGAGTACATCTTCATGGAACAGGTTGTTCCCTCAATCACCGTAAAGGGATGGGCGGAAATAACCGAGGACGGGGTGATAAACGACATCTGGGTAAACGGGAAAAGGGTTCTGGACATAAATTCCGTCATCAAATACGATTTCGAAAGCGACAGGTGGAATTTCACCATTCCCGTACCGGTTGAAAACGGCGGCAACAATGTGGATATCACCATTTTCGGCGGTCCGGAGCTGGACTGCGAGGAATGTTTCGGGTGTGCGTTCTCGAACCACAGCTTCTATGTGGAGTTCAGGGGAGCCGAAGCCCACCCCTCTCACCTGTCTTTACGAAACCTCAACGACATGCCGCTTCAGGACACTGCCACGATCGACACCACCGTTTTTCATGTAAGAGTAGATGATATGAACGGCAACCTGAATTTCAAAGCCAGAGATACAGTGTATACCTCTGTGGTCAATCCGGTGTCAGGCGACAGCATATACATCCCTCTTCTTGAGACCGGAGATTCGACCGGCGTATTCAGAAGCATCAATCCTGTAGACGTGGTCAGTCTCCCCCCCTCCCAGAGAGGACCCAATCAGATTTCAATGAGCGGCGGCGATATCATCTGGATCACTTATGTGGACCAGTACGATCCAAATGACATATCAAAAGCATATCTTGCAACCAGAGCCGATTTTCCGGTGCCCGTCAGGTCATCGTTCCACGATTCGGACGGCAACGGTTCTATTGACAGAGTCACTGTCCAATACTCAACTTCTGTAAATGTGATGCCCGATTCATTTCACTTGTCAGTTCCCGGAGCAGAAGAAAACAGAGTGATCAAGGGTGCGCAGAACGAAATAATCAAATACGAAGACATGGTGGTTATAAAACTTGATCCGGCAATTGACAGAATAACAGGATTCAAAACAGGAGATCAAATGACCGCCCGCTCATTTCTCCTTCACAATGAAAATGTGAAGGAATCCGTTGTTCCGGTTGCGGACAGCGCCGGCCCCGCCCTTATCGACAAAGCTGTTCTGTTCGAAAGGTTGGAGGGGCAGTTCGATACCCTGCAGGTCCTCTTTTCTGAGCCAGTGGAGGCAGAAAAGGTGCTGCAACACTCTCTTGTCCTCAAAAGGAACGGAGAAGAGAGAAGTCTTGTGGTCGAGTCGGTACTGGATGTAAGTGCTATGACCAATACACTTACCCTGCTTGTCCACCCCGGTGTCGATGCGATCATGTCGGGAGATTCCGTTTACATAAACCCTGTAGGTCCCGTTACCGATCGTCTTGGCAACAGTCCCCACAAGGAGAACGTTGCGGTTCCGGTCATTCTGAAATCATCCATACCGAGAATTCTTTCGGGATGTTATAAGGATGTGAATGCTGACGGGACTATCGATATGGTGGATATCGTTTTCAACAAACAAGTTGACCCGAGTGGATTGCAGCTGTCGTTGGCCTGGGAAAAAAGGACGCCCGTTGTTATTGAAAATGCCCGCATACGGAAAAAACCCGATAGGGAGAATGCGATGCAGGTTAATCTGGAAGGTATTCTTGTTGCCGATTCTCTCACAACTTCAGGTATGATGAGAGTAATTGCCACTCACAGCAAATTTCCCGGAGACACCATATACAAGGAGATGGCCGACAGCGCTGCCCCTGTGATTAAAAAGGCGCTTTATTCTCCGTCCCAGACAGAAGGGGGAGATACGCTTGCAGTTCATTTTACCGAAGCAATGCCGCTGGTACCATCGCATGATTCCTACCTGTTTATCCACGGTGATGACGGAACTCTTTACAGCATGGAATTCCGCAACAACATCAGCTCCGGAGCTGTCCAGAGCTATATTGTAGCCTCGTTGAAAGGAATCGATTTTCCAGGTAATTCGGATTCAGTATGGATCAATACAGAGACAAACATTTTCGACGAAAACGGAGTAAAGCAACTGAATGAGAATAATCGCAGATGCAAACTGAATGTGAAACCGGTTCCTTTTACTATCGAGACGATTGTTGCTCCCAATCCTTTTGTAACCGACAGAACAAACGCATACGGATTGCCGGGGACAATGATAAGAGTAAGAGCTGTTTCCAAGCTTCCGATCACTTTCAGACTCAAGGGATCGATAACTCTCTATGATGCGATAGGCAATGTTGTGCTGACAAAGGAGTTCGAACCGGATGCAGAATCTTCTGATCTGATACTAAACTGGAACGGCTACTCCAGAACCGGAAGACGAGTGGGTTCAGGCACATACCTTGGAGTGATCACTGTTGAACCGATTGCCTCTGCAGCAGAAGAAAAACGCACTCCGATGAAAGACAAGGTCAAAATCAGGGTCGTCAGATAGGTTTACGGTCCCCCCCAAAAAAACAAATGAATTCAGACACGATTGAAAAAAGGCGGTTCCATTCCGGAACCGCCTTTTTTAACATCGAATCGTAGGCATCTGCTAGAGAACGTAGCCGGAAGGAATATTCATTCCTTTGGGCACCACTATGATACCATCACGAATGACAATGCCGTCGCGTTCGCCGTTACGGATGTTTTCAGCATTTGTAAGGTGAACATTGTCTCCGATACGCACATCTTTATCTATTATGGCATTTTCTATCCGGCAGTTGCTTCCGATTCCCAGCCCCTCTCCGTCTTGTGCTTCTGTGTCGTAATAATCGGCACCCATCAGAATGACTCTGGACAGATGGGTTCCGTTGCGGATTACCGAACGCACTCCCACAACGCTGTCCGATATCACCGCATTGCTTATCATGGACCCTTCACAGATGATGGAAGAATCGATCGTAGAGCCGGCGAATTTAGCAGCCGGGAGGAAACGTGCGTGAGTGAAAATCGGCTTTTCCTGATCATAGAAATTGAAAGGGGGTTCCTTTGTTGTCATGGCAATATGAGCATCGAAAAACGCCTTAATGGTTCCGATATCCTCCCAGTAGCCCTCGAATGGATAGGCAAACACATTGCAGTTGCTTATTGCGGCCGGAATAATCTGTTTGCCGAAATCATCGTATTCATATTTATCCAGGATATCGAGAAGTACTTCCTTGTTGAAAAGATAGATTCCCATGGAGCCCACATGCGTTCTCTCTTCTTCAGTGGCAGGGTCCTTTGTTCTCAAATTCATGGGGAGCTCGAAATCCTTGACAGTCTCATCATCTTTGGGTTTTTCAACAAAATCCAGAACACGATAATCTGAGTCCATTTTCATGATACCGAGTTCACTTACCTGAGACCGGGGAACCGGCACTACACTCAGAGTCAGGTCTGCTTTGTGCTCGTAATGAAATTTGATGAATTTCTGAAAATCCATTCTATACAAATGATCTCCGGAAAGCAGGAGCACCGTTTCTCCGGCCTGCTTGAAATTCTTGAGATTTTTCCTGACCGCATCGGCCGTTCCCTGGTACCAACCCTTGCTGTCATTGGTTTGGGAGGCGGCCAGAATAGACACGAATCCTTTTGAAAAATTGTCCATTCTGTAGCTCTGGAAAATGTGCCTGTGAAGAGACTCGGATGCAAACTGGGTGAGAATCCAGATGTGCCGGATTCCATTATGGAGGCAGTTTGATATGGGAATATCGATGAGTCTGAATTTACCCCCGATCGGTACAGCCGGTTTTGAGCGGGACTGAGTTAATGGGTGCAGACGACGACCCTGGCCGCCTGCAAGGATAATGGAAGTTACACGGGGAGATGTCATAGTAGCCGTTCCTTTGATTTTGATTGATACTTTGACCAGTGGAGGGGTGTAAGGTGCACGGGCGAACCTGATCTCCCCCCTCGAACAGTAATTTTATAATATAAGTAACAGAATGTTTGAGGTCAAAGCCCGTTGAATGTTCAAGGGCTCAACGTTCAGGTTCAACGTTGTCCGTTTTCCGTCGGACCGGCCCGCACATGGTGAGTTCGTCGAAGCATGTCCTTAGCTTATTTTCAGAGTTCAGCGGGCCTTCCGCACATGCTGAGC
>JBKHHW010000247.1:0-3735 GCA_046538945.1 Chitinispirillaceae bacterium
ATATGGTTACTTCAAGTAGCTCGTCATGATCACTCATTTTCAATTGGGATTCATCAACCGAGAGAGCCGCTTCTATCGCTTCATTGATGTTTTTCAACAGTTCTTCGTAGCTTTCTCCCTGAGATACGCAACCCGGTAGCGCCGGGACTTCTGCCCAGTACCCGCCCTCCTGTGCTTTGTGCATTATGACCTTGATTTTCATACAAACACCTTTTCCTTATACAGTTCAATAATTTATTGCACTCATAATAATATACGATTATTCTGTAGGCAAACATTTAGGAAATATCCACACTGCCATAGAAGAAACCTGAAAACGGTACGGCACAATCAGAACGGCCATATTTCCATACCGGATGGTCCTCATCCACGCAATTTGTCGATTTTATCGTTTAATTACTCCCTCCAATTATGTATACTTTTCTTTCATCTATTACTAAAACGGAGGTTTATTCCATGAAGTTTCTGACCACGCTGCTTTTGATTTTCACCGTTTCCACCCTCTCCATTCAGGCCAAAGTCCCTGAAGATTCAAGAAAAATGAGCACCACCGGGAATGTGCTGGTCGACCCCGGTTTCGAGCTCAAAAACGCCGCCTGGAATGTTTTCGGGAGCTCTGTGGATGAAAACGCCCGCACCGGCAAGCATGGACTCACTGTCAGAAACGAGGAACCTGCCTGGAACGGCGCAGAGCAAATCGTGGTCCTGCCTGAGGAAACACACCGGGTCTATGTTTCGGGATGGATCAAGACCGACAGCGTGGTGCAGGGAAAGGAATCGTGGGAGAATGCACGCATATCCATAGAGTTCCACGATGAAAACGGTAATCTGGTACAAGGGTACCCTCCCGTGACTGGTCAGGCGGTCGGCACCACAGACTGGACATTCTACAGGCGCTCCTACCACGCGAGCAGCGCGGCACGGAAAATAAAAATCCAGTGCGCTCTGGGCAACGCCACCGGAACCGCCTATTTTGACGACATTTCCCTTGTCATTAAAGACAAAAAGAAAAACATTCTCCAGGCCGGTTCACTTTCCGGAGTGATGGAGGAGGGGGAGTGGTACGCTCTTGATAAGAAAAACAGCGCATCCGGAAGTTACTTTGTGGACTGGTCGGGGCTTCTCGATGCTCCCGCGGGGAAGCACGGATTTCTCACCGTTAAGGACGGCCGTTTCGAATTCCAGGACGGAACCCCTGCCAGATTCTGGGGAACGAACCTTGTCGGGCCTGACTGTTTCGTCAGCGATGCTCAGGTCGATTCCATGGTTTCGCGCCTGTCGAAAATGGGCTGCAACCTGCTAAGGCTTCACCACATGGACGCCCCCTGGTCCGATCCCAACATCTTCGGTAATGGAAAGTCAACCCGCAGTCTGGCGGATTCATCCATGAGAAAGCTTGACTACCTGATTCATCGCTGCAAAGAGGCAGGAATATACATCTTCATGGATCTTTTGGTGCACAGGGAGTTTACCGAAGAGGACGGCATCGAGAACCGGCCCAACGATCTGGGCGGAAAGCAGGTGGGTTTCTTTTCAGAGAAGATAGTTGAGCTTCAGAAGGAGTTCGCGACACAGCTTTTCAACCATGTGAATCAGTTTACAAAGGTGGCCTACAAGGATGAGCCTGCCATCGTTGCCGCCGATTTCATCAACGAATCCAACGTCTTCACCCATTTTACCGGCGATATTCTCACCCCCGCCTACCGGGAGGAGCTCACCGATCTGTGGAAAGCTTCCGAGTACAAAGACAAACAGCTTGCGATATTCGGTGTCGACTGGTCAAACGACAAGGCAAAGCTTATAGAGGCGTCAAGCGGCGCGGATATAAAAGAGAGTATCCGGTTTCTTTCATCGGTGGAGCAGAGCTACTATAAGGAGATGCACGATACTCTTCGCACTCTGGGGGTGAAGTTTCCCCTGTCCGGAAGCAACATGCCTCTTCCCATTCTGTCTCTGCTCAAAAACAACTCCATTATGGACTTCACCTGCAATAACGAGTACTGGGATCATCCCCAGGTGTGGAAAGTGGGGGATGACTGGGAGCGCATTTTGGAGGCGCCGTTTCACAACCGCTCGCAGCTGAAGAATCCTCAGAAGAATCTGGTTCACTCCAAGAGCTATTTCAAGGTGGACGGCAAGCCTTTTATCATTACAGAGTGGAATCACTGCTACCCCAACGAATATGTTCTGGAAAGCGTGCCGCTCATGGCCGCCTACGGAGCACTTCAGGGGTGGGACGGGGTACTGCAGTTCGATTACAATCATCATGTGCCGGGTGCCGACCGAATTCGCAACTATACCGTATCGGTACAGCCGGAGGACATGGCCGGGTGGGTGATGGCGGCTCCGCTGTTCTTGCGCGGGGATGTTAAGAAGGCTCCGGGGCTTGTCGTGGAGAAGATCAGCAATGATCAGGTCAATTCTACCCCCAGCTACTCGACATTTCTCGATGAGAACTATCATCTTCCCTTTGTGACCCGGGTGGCGAAGAGCTTTTCCGCTGAGAAGGCTGCTGACATTTCCGCATACGAGAAGTATTTCGACAGGGATAGCGGCGTTATCAAAAGTGAAACCGGTGAACTTCTATACAATACCAAAACCGGTTATTTCCGCATCGATGCGCCACGGGTGCAGGGTGCGGCAGGGTTTGTAGGCGGCAGGGCGCTTGATTTTCCGCTCTTCTCTTTCAAACTTGACAACACCCACGCCTCTCTTTTCGCGGTATCCCGTGATGGAAAGGATCTGGTTGGGTCAAAGCATTTTTATCTGGTGGTGATTCCTCCTGCAAAGATGAAGGGGCAGGTGTATGATGGTGCCCGCAATCTGCTCAAAGACCCCGGCAGTGACGAGGTCCTGGTGCAGGTGGTGAACGGCAGTCTCAGTTTCAAAAAGCTGCCCGGCAAGAAGGTGGAGGTATTCCCTCTCTCTCTTGACGGTACGCGCGGCAAGCAGCTCAAGATCAAAAAGGCCAAGGGCACAGCCGGTGAAATTGATCTGAGCAAAGGGCGTGCGCTGGTGTACGAGGTGGTGGTGAAATAGAGCTGTTTATTTATTTTACCCCACGTGCTTCCATATTGGATCATGGGAGGGCATAATAAATGCCTGTCATCTCCGAATTTTATGGTATAAAAATCATGATGTTTTGGAATGATCATGAGCCGCCTCACTTCCATGCAGAATATGGTGGCGGAAAAGTATTGGTTGATATTGAAAACGGAACAGTAATTAGGGGTGTGCTTCCATTCAAGCAGGTTAAACTCGTATTAGCTTGGTGTGAAATACATAAAAACAAACTGCTTGAGTGTTGGGGAAAAGTTAAGATATATCAGAACCCATCAAGAGTTGACCCGTTGGTGTAAAAGGAGGAATCCGATGTTCCATAAAATCGTTCAGGTCATGCCTACTGACGATTACAAAGTGTACCTTTATTTCGTTGATGGCAAAATAAAGCTTTTTGATGCCGCTGATCTGGTGACCAAAGGGGTTTTTCGTCAGCTCAAAAGCAATGTTGTGTTCAAGGAAACCTGCACGGTAATGAATGATACCCTGGCTTGGGATCTGAGCGGAAGGAGAGATCCTTCTGACTGTCTGGACCTTGATCCTGAAGTACTCTATCAGAGTTGTCCTGATGCCCAGGAGCCTTTCAAGAATTCTGTGAACTAGGAAACCCCTCTCTAACGGTCGGGGTTCTGTTTGGGACTATCCGTAATCCGCCGGACCTGCCCGCTCACACTG
>JBKHHW010000248.1:0-3684 GCA_046538945.1 Chitinispirillaceae bacterium
TTTTGTATTGGCTTTTTCAGCAGCAAGCTTCATTTACATAGCTCTTGCAGATATACTGCCCGGATTGCATAAAAAATTCAGTTCTGCAGGCAGTTTGATACAGCTGATTCTGCTGCTTGCTGGGATAGCTGTCATTGTTTTTGTTAAAACGTTCAACAATCATTAGGTGTAGGGATAGTCGGTATGGTGAACGACAAACAATTATCATGGGTCAGGAAATGGTTTGAATTGTATACAGGAGAGTTCTGTACCGGAAACGAGCGGATTGATTCTGCAATATGTCTGAAAGTCCGGCATACAAACAACGTGGAAAGAGAAATCGTGCAGTTGACTGATTCTTTGTCGATGAGTAGGGAGGAGCGCTACTTAGCTCAGATTTGTGCCATTCTTCACGACATCGGCCGTTTTGAACAGTATGCCCGGTATCACACCTTTTCTGATCTTAGAAGTGAAAATCACGCAGCTATCGGATTGCGGGTGATCGAGAAATTCGGTGTACTCAGAGGTTTTTTCTCTGAAGATGAAGATTTGATTTCATCAGTCGTGCTGAATCATAACAGGGCATACCTGCCCAAAAGCGATAATTCCAGATTCATTCATTTTCTGAAACTTGTACGTGATGCGGATAAACTGGATATCCTGCATATGATGACAGATTACTACGAAGGAGCACATGTTAGTGAGGTAGTCTGCGTGGGATTACCCGATCAACCTGCAATATCCAAAGAAATTTTGAAAAGCATTGTGACGGGTGAGATTGGCAGAACAGAACACATGAAAACCCGCAATGATTTCAAGTTGCTTCAGATCAGCTGGATTTTCGATTTCAATTTTGCCTGGTCGTTTTCTGTGATTGACAGTAAAAGATATATCGACAGGATAGGAAGTGTTCTTCCTCAAACCGAATCGGTTACCGCGGCTTTAAACTCTGCGCATAAATTTTTAAAAGAAAGGTGCGGAGAGGAAAGGAGATGATTGAAATGCCGGATCCTTTGACCCCTTACGGAAATAAACCCATGGTTACTCCTATAGTGAACGCGGTGAATTATCACTATGCTTCCTTTGAAGTGCTGCGTCAAATTACCGACGGAGAGGTTGATGGTTATACCTATCATCGGGACGATAATCCCACGGTTCGAGAAGTGGAAAAGAAGATCGCATTTATGGAAAATGCCGAAGATTGTGTTGTGTGTACTTCTGGAATGGCGGCATGTACCTTGGTGTATTTAACGTATCTTAATGCGGGTGATCATTTGATTCTTTTTCATGACATCTACGGGGCACATTACAAGTTATCATTGGCCCTTGAACGGTTCGGTGTGCAGATCACCTGGCTCAAGGCGGATGAAGCAGATCAGATAGAAAGCCACGTCACACCCCGAACCAGAATGATTTTCTGTGAAACTCCGAGCAATCCGCTCTGTAAGATTCTTGATATTGCGTATTTGTCTCAAATCGCCCGCAAGTATTCGATTATGTTAGTGGTGGACAATACTTTTGCCACTCCCTATCATCAGAAGCCTTTGGAGCTGGGAGTTGATTTGGTTATTCATAGTGCAACGAAAGCTCTTGGCGGGCACAATGACCTCATGGCGGGTGCTGTTGCAGGCAGCAAGGAGGATTATGACAGACTCTGGTTCAGCAGGCAGGCTTTCGGAACTACCCTCGATGCCTATTCTGCTTCTTTGCTTGAGCGCGGTCTGAAGACTTTCGAGTTGCGTGCGGAGAGAATGGCTCAGAATGCCGAAACTGTCGCCTCCTATCTTTCTCAGCATCCCGCCGTTTCAAATATCCGCTACCCTGGGTTGATAAAAGATTCTGGACATGAGGTCGCCCGAAAGCAGATGGTAAAGGGATACGGGGGAATGATGGCATTTGATGTCGGCGAAAAAATCGAACATGCAAAAGAATTCATCAGCAGACTCCAGCTCATTCACCACGCGGTAAGTCTGGGATCGACCGAATCCCTTATCTGTATTCCTTTTTTGACAACCATGCTTTATATGCCCCCTGAACGGCGCACTTCATTCGGGGTGAATCAGAATACCGTGCGACTATCCGTAGGAATCGAACCCGTTGAGAAAATTGTGGATGATATTGAGCAGGCAATGAGCGTTCTTTCTTTTCTTGGAAATAAAAAATGAGGAACGTGAAAAGATGCTTGTAAAGAGTCCTGATTAGGGTGTCGTTTTGGGTCCCGTACCCTTGCGTCGTTCGGGAAAAGCTCTTGGAACAGATACCCTCCATTGTAATGGAGGGTATACAAAATGTGGTCATCTGGCGAAAGCCTCTCCTCCGGGACCTCCGATCTGTCTTAAAGCATAGGGGAGTGTCACCAGTACCATTCCGTGGACAAGTATCTCCACTCCTACCAGAAGTCCGATAAGCCAGATTGAAATCGCCGGCCATCCGCTCATTATCCAGATCCCAAGGAGCAGCGAAACCAATCCACCGAGCATCACCCAGCCCCACTGAGATTCGTGCTCAACCGGAGCGGCTATGGTTCTCAACAGCCCGCCTGCTATGAGAAATGTGGCAATGAGAAATGTGATGATCGCCGAGGTGACTCCCGGGCGAGCCAGTACGAGAATTCCTATCACCATCGATAAAAGGCCTCCGGACAAGTGAAGCCAGAACCGTTGCTGTTTGTAGATTGCAAATGCCATAACCACATCGATCCCACCGCGAACGGTCAGAATGACTCCCAGCAGAAAAATAGTGAACAGGGTAGTAATGGAAGCCAGGGTGATTGTCACCAGTCCCAAAATGATCATGGCTATACCCAGCACCAGACTCCAGTTTTTCAGACGGCTGTAGGTTTTGTTTTCTTTCGATGCCATACTCTGATCCATTTGCTTCTCCTTTGGTGCGGGTGATCTCACTTACACGGCTCGGAAAATATTCATCCCATTTCCTCTCTCATTAGGATTACGATTTTTACCCCTCATAAATGAAATCGGTTTCGAGTTTGGGTATTGAGTCAATTATTGATCCCCGGGCAGCGAATTCATAATGAGAAGGGCAATGGAAGTGAGAGGTGAATCGCATATTAAGGATATATAAGGAGTAGTCATGAATTCTTACGACAGAGAAAATGTATCCCCAATCATAGATGATTCAAACTTCGGGCTGATTCAGATTCTGCTCGGAATCGGGACTGTGATTGCAGCAACTCTGGCTTCATGGTTTACGGTGCTGGCACTGGCCCTGATCCTGGCTTTCAGGGGAGGTCTTGACCTGTATAAAGGGTATCACCCGCAAAAGGGTGGGCCCAAAAGGCTGAAGGGAAAAATAATTACCGGATTTGCAAGTCTCTCTATCGGTATTCTGCTTTTGATTTTTCCCCAGATAGGAGCCGCATTTTTTTCACTGGCTCTTGCGATTCTTTTCATTGTGGGAGGATTGCAGAAACTGGTTTTCCCCTACCTGGAGAATATACCCACTGATAAATTCACCATAACTACCGCTCTGGTCTCGCTTCTTCTGGGAGTGATTCTTATCGCACTGTGGCCCGTTGAAAGGTTTGACATACTAGGTGTCCTGGTGGGAATAGAAATCCTGCTTAACGGCATGACAGTGACTTTGACGGGTAGGGCCATAGGACGGATGCGAAGAAAAGAAGCCTGAACCCCTCAGTCCACGCTACAAAAACAATCACAACTGGTGTACGTGAGACAGCAGAAT
>JBKHHW010000077.1:0-14378 GCA_046538945.1 Chitinispirillaceae bacterium
GCACCAAACCGTATGCACCCCGGAGGTGAGTTGGTGAATCGGGAATGATTCACCTCCGGGGAAACGTTTTCATCCGATATCACAGAAGCACCTCGTTTATAAGTGGCATCTTCGATTTCAATTCGGAAAAACACTGCTTTCCAAGTGTATGGATTGTAAAAAAGTTTAAGATTAACCCGGTTCTCGATCAGATCTGTTGTAAACAGACAAAAGACTATACGATGCGCATTCCTTCGAACATGCATTCTGTTTGAGAAGAAGCTTGAACGGTTCCGATTCGGATCAGCCAACAGTTTCAGTTGCAGGCAAATACCCGCAGACTGAATCCACCAGATAATCCTTCTGACAAATTCTTGAGCATCTTGAGATCATTCTGGAGACTCCTGATGCCGTGATTTTGAGATAATCGGCAATCTCGGTTCCCTTAAAGTCATAACTGAGGGCACTCAGGTAAGCAAAGAGTTCACGGGAGGTTGACTTCTGATTAATCCTCCCCTGATGAAACAATTCATCTCTCTCGCTGTTCAGACAAAGCTGCAGTGCTCCGTGAAGCACATCCAGAGTTGTCCCGTCAATGCAGTGCCGTGCAATTTGAGCTCTTCTGCAGCGGTCTTTCTCCAGAACCATTCTGATAAAATCGGGGCTGCCGATCACCCAGGATTCCGGTTTGAACATATTCAGTTTCCCTCTGTTTGCAGCTCTCACTTTTCGCACTGTTTCATTATTTTCACTATCAGAACTCTCCAGCAGAAGATATTTGCGGTATTGCGCCACCGGATCAGAATCGGAGAACTGATTCAGGAGTTCGTTTCTGTCTAGAATGTCATCGTTATCCTTTCGCAAAGCCGCTCTATGACCGCACCATTCATAATCATCCAGCTTGTCGAGTGTGCATGCACCGCAGCGGACCGGATTGAGATGAACATACCGAATCAGATTTTTAAGCTCCGTTTCTTCTGAAATAATGGATGCGTACCGTCTGAAAAAGACCACACCTTCGCGGCCGCGTTCGCGGTTGTACTTTTTGGCGTATACGGAGTTGAGCCTCTGCATGAATTTCGATATAGGCACTTCACTTGATTTCACCACCAGGTGATAGTGATTCTCCTGAAGTGACCAGCTGCAGCAGCAATAGGAGAATTTTTTGAGGGTGATCGCCAGCTCTTTAAGAAAAAAATTCTTCAGTTCAGTATTGGGAAAGATGTTTTCGCCAAAAACGCCTCTGGAATAGATCTGGTAGTACACACCGGGAACGATGATGCGGGGTTTGGTGCACATAAGAAGCTCCTTGGGTTATTGGTTGGCACTTATGATGAAAAAAGAAGCAAATTCAGGACCTCCCCGGAGGTGAGTTTTGGGCTCGTCACTGATTCACCTCCGGGGAGTATCCGGTCAGGCCCCGGAATTAACGGTCATCAATGCACCTTCGATTCGCCTTTTTCCAGCAACCATCGTAGGACCCGATAACATTACTCTCAACGAGATCTTTGCCGTAGCTCTCGCCCAGCGCTCCCTTTGCATAGCTGAAGACCGGCCTCGTTCCACTGGTTGGGCTGAGTCAGTTGAATATTTACAGGTCCGTTAGAGTTGAGCGCCTTGTATCAGAGTGCAGGGAATTCCGGAATCCTCTGGTTAGAGGCTGTCTTTTCCCAATCTCCAATTTTCAGTTACCAATCTCTTTTCCGCATTATATACTTTATATGTATTAGCTTCGCCGATAAAACTCAAATAATATATAGATGCATTCACTCTGACAGGAGATATCTCATGAAGAAGCGCTGCGCCGTGCTTATCATGTTTTTCATTTGTGCCCTCATTTCTCATGTCTTGGCTCAAAAGAAGATAACTCTAGTGATCGCCAGCGACAATGACCTGCTGCCAGTTCTCAGCCCGGAGGAGACGGCGTTCCGTGACTCACTCAACCGTATGTATCCCGAAGCCGTTCAGTATGTCAGCTTCACAAAAATCACCACCTTTGATTTCAGCACCTCTGATCTGGTGGTAGCCTGCTCCGATGTTATACCAAAAGGGTTTGCAGATACACTGGTTAACCGGGGAGTCAATGTGGCCTTCATGGGAATTTCCGCACAGAGCCTTGGAGGAGTATGGGATTACAGGTCACTGGGTTACCTGCGGGTCACTGACACAGAATCATTTCTGAGCGGATATACCAAGGGGCCGTCTTTCCATTCGCATTCAGATTTTGTGTACAGTAACGAATCTGTTTCAATTGAAGGGTGGACAGATGCAGCCATATCTGATAAGTATCCTGACCAAAAAGTGATCTTCTCCACTGAGCGGAACGGCATTCGGGGAGGGGTATCGGGTCTGGACATCACAAAGCTCACACCTGTGGGCTGGGATATGACCAGAAGGATGATCCGATGGTGCATGAATGAAGAGTTCATGACCCCGGCAACCGTCCCGCAGGATTCTGTAGCGCTGGTAATAACAAACCTGGATGACTTAAGCCCCGTGTTGACCATTGGTGAGCGAATCCTCAGAGATTCGCTGCACTCCTGGGGATACAATATCCACTATATCAGTGCAACTCGGGCAGGGTCCGCTGATTTCAGTAAAGCCAAGTTTGTTGCAGCCTGTGTGGAGGTTCTGAGCGTGGGGGATGCCGATTCTCTGGTGAACAGGGGGATCGGGGTGGTACTTTTCGGCTCGGCCCTCAATTCAATAGATCCGGTGGGCTCCGTTTCCTCTTCGATGACTGCTGATTTGATGATCGATTCCTCCGAAGCATTCCTTGCCGGATATCCGGTGGGAGTTAAATATGATATGTGCACCAGTTCAAGCTATTGCGGGGATCTGCATTGGTCATGTCTGGGCAGTGATTCGTCTCGGGGTATCGCTTTTTTCAAAGAAGTGGGGCAGGGGCGCGGAGCGGCTCTGGGATATTCACCCCGTTATCTGACCAGGTACGGCTGGGATGCAGCCAGAAGAATGGTCAAGTGGATAACTCATGAGCAGGTAGTGGATGTGAAGACTATTCCATCCGGCCATATCGCAATGGTTGTCTACACACTTAACGAATCCGGTTCCTATTTGACTATTGGTGAACGGGGGCTTCGTGACCGAATCCTTTCTCAGGGCGAGCAGATTACCTACGTCAGTTCCTCAAAAGTCACCATCACCGATTTCACACCTTCCAAACTGGTTGTGGCCGCGTCCAGGACTCTAAGCAGGAATCAGCACGATTCACTGCTTGCAAAGGGGGTGAATGTAGCTCTTTTCGGTGAAGGAATTCTGACGATGGCTTCCAATTCTGCGAAATCTCGAGAGAAAGAAAAAATCCTCAAACCAACCAGACCCGAAGCATTTCTGGAAGGTTATCTAACCGGGACAAGTTACGACTGCGGCACATCGGATCTGTACACAGTGGGTATTCCTAATGTATCAGAGTGGAGAACAGTTGCCAAAATTGCCGAATACGACATATTGCGATATAAGGAAGTAAATGGAGCACGAGGGGCAATTTTTGGCCTGACTCCTGTATCTATGACTCAGTTCGGCAATGATGTGGTAAGGAGAATGATCCTCTGGTGCAGCGGCAACAGCGCTGTGGATTCATTAACTGTTCCCCGGAACAATATCGCCTTTGTGATTAACGGCGTTGATGACACTACACCTGTACTGACCAGCCAGGAAGCAAAACTTGACAGCTTTATGAGAGCCACAAGGTACACTGATATATCCTATATCAGTTCTACTCGTTTGGGAGCGGCCGACCTTTCCGGGGCAAAGCTTGTTGTTGAATCCAGCATGTGTATGAACAAAGCACTGTTTGACACGCTGGCTCAAAAAGGAGTCCATATGGTTCTGCTTGGAGAAGCCATAAGAAAGTTTTACTGGAAAATCAGCAAAGATACCACAATGGCAGCGTGCTCGACGGTGGCTTACTTTGAAGGTTTATACCCGGAAATGAGAGTGGTGCGGTCATCACCAGTTTACGCTATTGATAACTACACTCCACAGGATCTCACATGCATCGGCTTTTCCGGATGGGATCGCAATGCATTTATTTATGATAAGGACGGGACCCGTGCAGCAATCGCCGGAGTGGTTCCGCACACCGCATTGAGTGTTGATGGCTGGGAGATTATAAACAGAATGTTTAAATGGGTCGAAAGAAAATCTGTGGTCGCTCCCAAGGAGATAAAAGAGGGTAGCATTGCTTTTGTAATATCCCATCCGGATGACAGTGCTGCAGTTCTGGATGAAGCGGAGATGGAGTTGCGCGATTCTCTTATCAGTTACGGCTACGACAGCATCAGCTATGTAAGCAAATTCAGAGCGGAAATATCTGACTTGAGCAAATCCTCTTTCATTACATCTGTGAATGATTGTATGAGTAAGGCAAAGCTCGATTCCGTGTTGGCCTCATCCGTTCCTGCATTTCTCTTCGGCTCCGCACTGAATGCCCTGCCCGGTGCATGGTACAACTTCAGCCTGTATTCACGGACACGGGTTGTGTCATCGACTGATTACCTTGCCGGATATTCCAGCCCGCTGGTGTACCGTTTCGGTATATCGTCTCAAACTGTCTTTACCGGAACATCTCTACCCGGTTGGAGGATTCTGGGTTCGGATTCGAGCAGTTCTGCCCGTCATACACTATTCAGCTACGAGAAAGACGGGGTACGGGCGGCAGCAATGTCCTACAGTCCCGATGATCTCACCTCTTATGGCTGGGATGCTCTGCAGCGGGCACTGCGCTGGATTCATCATCAGAAAGTCATTGATCCTCCACCCGTTCCCAAGGGCAATATTGCGTTTATTATCTACAATATGAATGATAACGATTCTACACCATCTCTTACTTCTGCAGAGAAACTTGTTCGGGATACGCTTGTCTCGATGCGGTACAAGGATATTACCTATGTTTCATCAACCCGTGCAGGAGTTACCGATTTTTCGCAATCAAAGTTTGTGATCACGACCTCGAACAATCTGAGCAAACTGGCACCGGACTCACTTCTGAATGCGGGAGTGAATGTTGTGTTGCTTGGAGCCGGACTCACTACCCTCTGCGGTGATTGGTTCTCTCAAACCTACTCGTACAATCTCACTCCGAACTACAAAGCTGCATTCCTTGATACCTTCGAGGTGGGGAACTATTATGACTGTACCATCGGAGGACATTACTATCCCGATGAACCCGCGAACAATGTTTTCGGTTGGACTGCTTTGGGCCGGGATGCGACTGCTTCATCAACTGGTCACCGTGTAGCATTCAGCACAGAGCGGGACGAGGCCAGAGGAGCTGCTCTGGGATATTTTCCTGAAAAGCTGAATAGAATGGGGTGGAACGTTTTCCGTGAAATGATCAGATGGACAGATGATTCCCCCATAACGATAGCCGCACCTTCAAATGGGGAGGTGCTTGAGCAGAATCAGACTTGTGCTGTAGAATGGATGACCCGTGGTGAAATCGATTCGGTCAAGATTTCGTTCTCTCAGGACAACGGAGAGACTTTTACAGTACTTGCCCACTCAATTTTGAACCTTGGGCTTTTTCATTGGCATGTGCCTAATATCTCCTCAAGCAGCTGCATTCTGCGGGTAGAATCGGTTCATAATTCTGAACATATGGATGAAAAATACTTTACTATAGGAACTGCTGTCGGTAGTGGATTGAAACCTCAATCCCTATCCAGCCATTTTAAAACGGTGCAGCGGGGAAAGAGCATGGATCTGCTGTTTTCTTTAGCCCGGCCAACCCAGGTGAAAGCAGATATCTACAGCATTTCGGGGAGAAAGGCGGGGTCCCTTGATGCCAGATTGAGCACCGGACATCACTCGATAGATCTTCTTAAAGGAAAACCACTGGCCAGAGGAACTTATATCCTGGTGGTCAAGTTGGGATCTGTTTGGTACAGAAGATCTTTGCTGTCGGTAGGTCAGTCGCAGTAGCGGGTAGTTAAAAGAGAAAACGAAGGGAGAGGTGAAAAGTGAAAGCAAATGTTATTCTCAGTGTTATTCTGCTGTGTATGGGATTCACTCAGGCCCAGAACAGCATTACGATGGTAATTGCCGGCGATGATGAGGTTTCTTCATCGCAACTGACCGCAGCTGAAAAAGCTCTGCATGATACTGTAACAGATATGAATATAGGAAGTGTTGCCCTGTTGTGCTCTTCAAAAGTTTCTGGTCACGATTTCAGCAGTTCAGATCTGGTGATCGCTTGTGACAATATCATTCCGTCCGGATTTGCAGATGACCTGCTGCAGAGTGGTGTAAATGTCATCATGCTGCACCGGGCTGTTTTCTCTCTGGGCGGCCAGTGGCAGCAGGCGTGGTCCTCCAGGGAACTCTACCCGCTCTCTTCAGAGGATGTTCTCTCCGGATACGGCGAGTCCGTTGCCTATAAGGTCACTATCGGCAATTACTACTACACTACCGGATCTTTTGACAACTGGCGGCATCCGGCGGTAACGGGCTCACACAAAAGCAATCGTCCACTATTCGTTTCACAGTACTCAGGAGTTTCCGGACTTGCCATGGGGTATGACCCTTCCGTGTTAACTGCTTACGGCTGGGACATTTTCAAGCGGGCTGTAAAAAAAGCGCTGGGTATTCCCTTTACAGAACCGGCGGTAGTACCAGACGGACACACTGCACTGGTGATTCAAGCTCTTGATGACACCACACCGGTTCTCAATGCGAATGAACAGATGTTGAAGGACACACTGCAGACGATGGGGCATTCTGTGTATTGTGTCAGTTCATCGCGATCGGAGATAACAGATTTCAGTAAAGCTGCCATGGTTGCAGCCGGCTCCGATGCTCTCGGCCGAGGAAAGGCAGATTCCCTTATCAATCATGGTACACCAGTACTGCTTTTCGGCAATGCTCTGAACTCATTGGCCCCATGCAGCACCCTGACAACGTATACTCTTCCTGAACTTGTTGTAGACTCTTCCGTCGCTTTTCTCGAAGGCTACCCGGTAGGAGGGCGGTATGACTGTGCGAAGGATACTTTCTGGTACTGTAGTCCAGGCTGGAGCACAATTGCTACTGCACATTCCCGTAAAACGGCCTTTAGAACTGAAAACTCCCATGCACGGGGTGCAGCAATAGGCTACGGGCCTGCCAATATGAAACCTTACGGCTGGGAGATTGGAAAACGGATGATCCGCTGGGTGCAAAACCAGAACGTGATCGATTCGCTGCGAGTGCCGTCGGGAGATATCGCATTCGTAGTTCAGAACAGCGAGTCCGCACTCATGTATGATGAAAGGTGCGTGTCCGATTTGCTTTCAACTCTGGGCGAAGATAAGATTACCTTTGTTCCCTCTGTTCAGTCCAATGTTACCGATTACAGGGAAGCCAAGATGGTAATAGCTTCCCGAACCGTTCTCAGTAGCGGATTGCCTCAGCAGCTTATAGATGCCGGCATCAGCGTGGTTCTTTTCGGAGATGCTCTCAGGAGTATAGGCGGCAGCTGGGAATCCAATGATCAGCGGAATGGTCTGCAGGTTTCCAACACGGAAACATTCATGCAAGGATATCTCACCTATGCATCTTACTCTCTGTATAATGAAAATACCATTTACCCTTTAGCAGATCCTGAGAACTGGACCCCTTACGCACATCAAATGATCGGAACCACCAAACGCAATATCCTTTTCGCAACCGAAAAGGGTAGTGCCAAGGGTGCGGCGTTCGGTATGATTCCTGATACTTACTCCGACTTCGGAATAGATATAATCAAAAGGATGCTGCTGTGGGTATTGAACAGAGAGGTTGTAGAGCCGGTGACAGTTCCTTCGGGGCACATCGCCTTTCCGATTCACGACCCCGATGATCAGACCCCACGTCTGAATAGTAACGACCTCGGGCTGAGCAATTTTCTTGATTCTATGGGGCACTCGCAAATTACCTATATAAGTACCAGCCGCATGGCTGTGAGCGATGTGAGCGATGCAAAGCTGATCGTGGTGACAGATAAGTGGATGAGCAGGGAGATGTATGATTCTCTGCAAGCGATGGGGAAAAATATACTGGTCTTGGGAGATGGATTGTACACATTTTCTCCCGACAATTACTTGAATTATGGAACTTCAGTTGTTATCAGTTCCCCGGAGGAATACTTTGAAGGAATCAGCAGAAGTCTGAGTATAGACTGTGGAAAAGTAAACGGACTTCCACTCTCTTCCGATAACCAGCTTCAGAACGTTACAGGCACTACCGAAAGATTGAATATAGAGTACAACAGTGCTTTTTACGAAACGAAAAACAATGGCCGCTCAGCAGTTTTCGGCTTGGTACCTGAAATCACCACTACCGCTGATGGGTGGGAGATTGTCAGGCGGATGATCGAATGGTGCCTGGGCGAAAAATTCGTATCCCCCAGAGAAATAAAGGAAAACAGTATCGGATTTGTTGTTTCTGACCCCAATGACACCACTCCGGTGCTGAACTATATTGAAACAATGCTCAGGGATACTCTTGTCAGTATGGGCTACTCTGATATCACCTACATAAGCAAGTTCCGCACGGGTATTTCCGATTTCTCAAGAACAAAACTGGCAGTTGCTACAGAAATCGTCTTAGGGAAACAGCACCTCGATTCTCTTCTGCAATCAGGCACTCCGGCGGTCATGTTCTATGAGGGGCTTTATGCTCTGCCCGGAGAGTATCACACCTATCCCTATTCTTCCTTCCAGAGTTTGAAAATCCTTTCGCCGCATCAGTTCCTTAAGGGTTACTCTGCTGATCTTGTCTATCAGGCCTGTTATGGAAAAAAGGTCTATACCGAAAGTGCCGACTCTCTAATGGGAAAGTGGAATATAATGGTATGCGATTCCGCCAGTTCCGATATTTTGACTACATTCAGTTACGAAAAGAATGACACTCGGGGAGCGGCTTTCGGATTCAGCCCCGATCAGTTTACTCCATTTGCATGGGATATCACAAAGAGAATGGTAAGATGGGCTATGAAAGAGGAGTTTGTGGAACCGGTCGCCATTCCGGAAGGAAACGTAGCCTTTGTCATACACGACCTTGATGAAAACGGAGTGGAACTGACATCTGCAGAGAGTTCAATGAGAGATACACTCCTCTCCATGGGTCAGAATAAAATCACCTACGTCCCTTCCAGCAAAGTCGGGGTAACCGATTTCAGCCCGGCGCAATTTGTTCTCACCCATTTACCTGTTTATACGAAAGGCGGGCCCGACTCGCTTTTGAATGCCGGGGTCAGCACTCTGCTATTGGGGCAGGCGCTTTCATTTTTGCCGGGAACATGGAAATCTCAGAAAACAAGTGACTATCTGAAACCAAGCTATGCCGAAGCTTACTTGAGCGATTTTGTGGCTTACAACACTTATAAGTGTGCAACGGGCCTGCAGTACTATCCCCCGGAACCGGGGAACGCAATAGATGGCTGGACATTTCTGGGACGAGATGCTCCCGCGTCCTCGATGGGCCGACGTATCGCCTTCAGCACCGAACGGGAAAACGCCAGGGGCGCGGCTGTGGGCTATGCTCCGGAGGGCCTCACTCAGATCGGGTGGGACCTTTTCCGCTGCATGGTCAGGTGGGTCACAGATCAGCCGATCTCGATTGTGACTCCCCAGAACATGCAGACGCTCAGTACCAGTTCTGTATATGCCATCGAATGGGATGCTCGTGAAAGTATCGATTCTGTTGTGATAGAATTCTCCTCCGATAACGGTTCCACCTTCCAAACAGTTGCTACTGTTCCCAACACGGGTAGCTTTGAATGGCAAACTCCGGATATAGTTTCCACAGCATGTGTTCTGAAGATAACTGACTATTCCGATCCGCTGAACAGTGCTCAAATTTCTTTTGCGCTCAGTTTGCCTGTGTCAACATCTTTCAATCGTCTGAATACTGAACTGACTTCAGTCGACTACAATTCGGGGAGGATAGAGTTCACCTATTCATTATCCCAAACATCATCTGTAGAAGCGAGTGTTTATTCACTCTCGGGAAAACGAGTCGGATATCTGCAAAAGAAGAATGTTGCACCGGGGGCGTACAGCGCTTCCCTTCAGCTGAATTCGATTGCAGGGGGACTATACATCATGGATACACGATTAGGGACCCTCAGGCAGAGGTCGCGGGTCGTTGTGACTGGGGCAACGAGGTAGAATATGAAACTGGTAACCACTGTCCTTAACAGGAGAACTATAATGAAAGTCAGGTGTTTTGCATTGATGATGCTTCTGGCATTCCTCACTTTTTCGAATGCTCAGAGCACAATCACTTTTGTCATAGAAAGCAGTGATGATCAGGCACCGCTTCTGACCGCATCGGAACAGATCCTGAGGGATACAATCGAGCAGATGGGTATCGGTAATATTGACTACCTCAGTTCCTACAAAAGCATCAGCTTCGATTTCAGCACTTCTAGTGTGGTGGTGGCGTGCGGTAATGTGTTTCCCAAGGGATGGGCAGATACTCTGCTTAACAGGGGAGTGAATCTAATTCTCTTCCACAACGCAGTTCACTGCATGGATGCCACCTGGCGGACTGCGAATGTGCAGCGCTTCGCATTCAGCAGTTCCGATGCGTACCTGAGTGGATATGCAGTGGGACCCAGGTACGAGATTTCGACCGGAAGTACACTTAACAGTGCTTCGGCAATACCCGAATGGACAAGTCTGGTTGGAACCAGCTATAAGCCGCTCTTCTATTCACAGCGCGGAAGTGCCCGGGGAGGGGCGTTCTGCAAAGATTTCTCCAAACTCACCTGCTGGGGATGGGATATTGTTAAACGCATGATCAGGTGGGGGGTAGGGTCAGCTCCTGTAGAGCCCTCCGTTGCCCCTGCAAACAGTGTCGCCATGATCATCTACGATCTTGATGACAACACTCCTGTGCTCAATGATGAGGAACGTGTTCTCTCCGACTCCCTGAAATCTCTTGGCTACACTCCTTTTTATGTAAGTTCCTCGAAGGCGGGAGTGTCTGATTTCAGCGCATCCCGTTTTGTCATCTCCGGTTCAAATGCTCAAAGCTACGGGTGTGCAGATTCATTCCTGAATGCAGGCACTAAGGCCATTTTTCTGGGACAGGCTGTCAAAGCGGTCGGGTTTTACAACAGCAATCCCGGTAAAACCGAAACACGGATTGACAGCTCTGCGGCTTTCTTTACCGGATATGCCCTTGATGCGGTTTACAGCTTTTCCGATACGACGTATACGGGTCCTGACTCCAAAAGTCCATGGGAACGGATAGGTTCTGCCTACACCAGCCCAACGCTGAATGTTGCGTATATGAAAGAGGTGGGGAATGTCCGCGGTGCGGCCGTGGGGTTGCGTCTCTCAGGCCTGACCGGGCTTGGCTGGGATGTGGTGAAGAAGGCTATCCGGTGGGTTGAGGATGGAACGGTGACCTCCGGAAGAACAGTTCCGGATAACAGCGTTGTAGTAGTGTTGCAGAGTCCCGATGCACATGATCCTGAGTTCCTTCCCGAAGAAGAGTATGTCGTTTCGCTCCTTGAGGAGCTTGGTGAAAAAGAGATAACTTACATAAGTTGCGCCGATGTGCAGGTGACAGATCTCACACCTGCCCGGGTTGTTATCTCACCGGCATCCGGTATCGGTAAAAATCGACCCGATTCCCTCATTGATATCGGTACCAGTGTCGTTCTCATCGGTTCAGCAATCACTTCAATGGAAAGTACTTGGTATAAGAATGCGTCATCGGAAATGAATTTATACGTAAAGGGTTTGGGATTCATGAAGGGGTACACCGGCTTAAGATACAGTACTGGTGAAGGTGAATCCTTCAGGTTAAATTCGATTTACCCCTGGACCCAAGTGGCGACTTCACAACAATATGAATATCTGTATTATCGAACAGCAGAACAGGCACGCGGAGCGGCATTCGGTTTCTGTCCCGGAAACCTGAGTCCATTGTCCAGGGATGTGCTTCGGCGTATGGTGCGCTACGGGTTAGGTATGAGCCCTGCCCCTGCCGCGGCGGTTCCGAAAGGTCATCTGGCCTTTGTAAAATTAGGTATCGACAGCCTGGCAACCGATCTCGACACCACCGAAATCCTGCTCAGGGATTCCCTGATATCCATGGGGTACAGCGATATTACCTTTGTTCCTTCGTCCAGAGTCAATGTGACAGATTTCAGAAATGCCAAAACTGTTATAAACTGCAAATATTCGATGAATCATGCCGCGTTCGATTCTCTCAGTGCATCCGGAATAAATCTGGTAGCCCTGGGAGAAGGTATCGAAAGAGTCGGCATCCACTCTCCGGTCACAGCTCCTGTGCAGATAGACCAGGACATTCACTTCTTCAGAGGAATAGGCAAGGAGATGAATTATTCTACCGGATCACCTGTTTTCTCTTACAGATATGCCGCTCCCTCACACTGGAATGTAATTGGTTCCACTGATGGGGAACCCTGCGCATTCAGTTTTGAGGAGCGCAACCGGGTCGCGGTGGTGGGGGTTGAACCAACCCACAGAACGAATGATTACGGATGGGAAATCATGAGGCGAACGGTGGCCTGGAGCGCGGGAGAACCTATCGTAAGCCCGGCAACGGTGGATCCGGGGAGTGTTGCCATGGTGATTAACCACCCCGACGACACTACGCCGGTACTTGATTCGTCAGAATATTACTTTGTTCGCAACCTCGTTTCTCTCGGTTATGACAGTATCTCATTTATCAGCTCTTTTCGGGCCGAAATCACCGACTTGTCGGATGCTCTTTTGGTGGGTGCGGCAAAGAAGGCGATCAGTCAGGAGAAGCTGGATACACTTCTTACATCCGGTAAAGGGACGCTGTTCCTGGGGGAGGGTCTGTACAACATAGATGCCTCCTGGAGTAAAGTTACCAGTGCCAATTCTCTGCGCATTAAAGATCCTGCTGAATTCATGGAGGGGTATCCGGTGCAGGGAGTGTACCGCATGGCAAGCGGACCTGCTGTGTACACAACAAGTGATATACCTGACTGGACCTTTTTTGCCCACGACTCAGCTACCTCATCTCGTCACCAAATATTCTGTAATCATGTAAACGGAGCCAGAGGAGCGGCTCTCGGTTTTGATGCACAGGAACTGAACGCATTCGGGCAGGATGTAGTCGGCAGAATGGTACGGTGGGCAGTCGGGGACACTGTGGTAAAGCCGCTTTCCATCCCGCAGGGCGACGTGGCATTCATCATACACGATATGCGAGATACGGTGCCGTACTTCACAACCGCCGAAAGAAAAATGAGAGATACTCTTACTAGCATGGGTATTGACAATATTACTTACCTACCGTCAACCCTGTTGGAAGTTGCTGATTTAGGCAAGGCAAGGCTTGCGGTTGCGGTCTCTACACGGCTTTCCAAAGACACTCCCGACTCTCTTGTGAACAACGGAACCAACCTTCTGCTTCTGGGCAGGGCTGCGGAGGCCATATCCGGCGATTGGAGAACCGCGCGCATGTCGAACAGTCTGGTGGTGGATCATGCCGTGGCATACCTTGATTCTCCTTTTGTGGCCAACAATTCCTACAAATGCGCATCTGGCGGGCATGTGTATCCTTACAGCGCCAACACCCTTCCGGGTTGGACATCTCTTGGGCGGGATGCATCATCCACTACAACGGGCAGCAGAATAGCATTGAGTACAGAGCGGGGATATGCCCGAGCCGCGGCTCTGGGCTATCTGTCTGAAAACCTGAATTCCATGGGGTGGAATGTGGTCAAATCCATGGTGACCTGGACTGCGGCACTTCCTGTTCTGGTTACCGCCCCGTCAAACGGAGAAATCATTCAGCCCGGGGCCGAATACGTTATCAGGTGGGAAGCGGGAAGCGGAATCGATTCGGTGCAGATACAGTTCTCTTCAGACAGCGGCAAGACCTGGGATATGTTGGCTCAGTCAGTTCCCAACAGTGGTCTTTTTGAGTGGACAGTCCCAAATATTTCATCTGTTAATTGCGTGGTGAAAGTTACCGATGTAAAAGATGAGGAAGCCACCGATGAGAGGCATTTCAGTATCAGAACTCCCGTAGATGTAAATGTCGGAAGAGCCGTATCGGTTACAGATTTCACCAATCTAAGATATTCCCATTCGGCATTGGATGTGAGCTATTCTTTAATCGAGGATGCTGAGGTTCAGGTGAATGTATACTCTCTTTCCGGCAGGCGGGTTCTTGGTTTTCAGCAGTATTCAGGCTCCGGAAAGCGTACCCTATCGCTCAAACTGAAGAAGCCCCTGTCCAAAGGTAAGTATTTAAGCGTGCTCAGATTGGGGGATGTAACTTTTGTGAAAAGTTTTGTTGTTTGGTGAGGTGTTATTGGGAAACCGTTCAGTGAGGACCGGTTCCGGAAAATCCGGGAAAGATCACAACTTCGGAGCTCTTCCGTACGCCCTCCCTTCTGAGGA
>JBKHHW010000249.1:0-3676 GCA_046538945.1 Chitinispirillaceae bacterium
CGAACCTTTAATTACTTTCTTTTCCCCCTCTGCGCTCTCTGCGACCTCTGCGTTTTATTTTTTTTCCCTCTTCCAAAATACAACGAAAGCTCCTCTGCCAGCTTCAGCGCGGAAAGCTGCCCCGGGGCGACAGACTCCCCGATATAGCCGTAAGTGAAAAGCGAACCGAAAAGCGGCGCCATGACCCTGCTTATCCTTCCCACTTCCCCCATCGCAATCGCCACAACGGGAACATCAGTATCTTCGGTAAACCTGAGCAGCCGGGTTACATCCGAAGACGTTCTGGCCATGGCTGCGATTTTCACAATATGCGCTCCCTGATCCAAAGCTCTTTTCACCAGATCTTCAAGCCCCGCCCGATCAGGCATTTTTTCGAAATCATGCTCCGAAACCATGATGGTCTTCCCGGATGCCGCATCCAGCATTTTTTTCCAGACAGGCGTTCCCAATTCAATATCAACACAATCCACAAAAGGCACCATAGCTCTGAAAATATCAACCCGACTCTGCTTGTTAAGTTCTGTCTCCCTGACAGTGCCGATAAGCGGTGCCGGTACCACGGCGTTGATACTTTCCAGATACTCCAAAGTTTTATTCAGATCAATATTATACCTATCAAGTCTCACTTCAAACAGGTCAACACCCTTTTTCTTAAGTTCACGGAGATCATTCACCGGAACAATATGATCTATCACTCCGACAACCTGGGGAATATCGCCTAGACGTAAATCACCAATGCTGATCATAAGCACCTTTTTTCAAAAGTTTATATGCCCAAAATAGTTCTGGCCCGCTCATCGAGGTAATGTGTCAGACCATGAGGTATTCTGTGATACATCCCCGCCGATTCCCAGACCTCCCGGCTTTCCATGCACATATATAGAGTGACATCGGGATGAAAGCGCCTGAACTGCTCATCCATTACCTTGTAGAAAGCCGTGCGTAGCAGACGGGGATAACGCAGTTTGCCATCTGCAGCAGTAATCATCTCACCTGCAAAAAGAGGCAGATGCTCTCCGCGGCTTTTAAGTTGCTTTTTTAAATGAGGCATGGTTCTGAAACCGCCGACACTGCACCAGATTATCCGATCGGGGTCCTCGATATGATCGTAAATCATGGAAACCACACGCCTGTAGTCCGCTTCCCAGTTTTCATACCACACCATCGGGTCGAAATGAAACGCCACATTAAACCCTATTTCTTCGCAGTAACGTGCCGCTTCAAGCCGTTTTTTTATGGGAGCGGTTCCTTTTTCCAGCTGCTCAACCATTTTTTCCGTATTGAGAGAAAAACCGATCACGACTTTCCGGGGATTCTCGATCTCACCGAGCGTGCTGACATTTGTACTCTTGGTTTTAAATTCGACAAGCACATTATCGTAGCGGTCGAGAATAGCTGCCACTTTTCTTGAAAGACCGAGCCGGTTCTCCTGAAGCAGCGAATCGCCGAACTCTCCGGTTCCGAACCGGACAACGCCATCAGTATGCGCAGCCATCTTCTCATGTATTTCACGTTCAAGATCGTCAAAATTTTCAAACCACACCTGATGCTGATGATCGAAATAGGCCTGAAGAATGCAGTAACTGCAATACATACCACAGCCGGTAAGGGGGGTAATGATCTGGTACCCGCAGCACAGGTATTCGTCTATGGTACCGGGGCAGGGTTTCCAGAATTCCCCCTTATGAACCGCCTTTTTCAGAAGGTGGCGCTCGGACATCACGTTATCATTCACTGAAAAGAATCCTTCTGTTTACTCAAGACATCTCGGTTTCCAGGTTGTCAGATTCCGGTTGAATCGACTTTTCATCAAATTCGTTTCTGCAGTCAAGCTTTGAAACAACATCCTGAATCAACATTCCAGCGATCATGAATCCGAAGGTTCCGGTAATATGAACCGCCGACCCGTTGATCTGCTTTTGGCCACTCTCTTCCGACCCGGATACCATAAGTTCACCATCGGAGTCAATCCCCATTAGATCGTCACCGGTCTGATCGGGAGCCTGTTTTCCAGGTGAAAAGAGATACTCATCACTCCAGACACAGAGAAAATCACCCTTGAACCCCCGACGTCTCAAACGTTTGCGCACGAACCTGCCCAGTTTACAGTTATATGACTGCCAGATGGAACTCACCCGGATGCGCGTAGGGTCAATCTTTCTGGCAGCTCCCAGAGCGGAATAAAGAGTGACACCAGCTTGGGAAGCATTCAGAATCAGTTCTATCTTGGGACTTAGACTGTCGATTGCGTCAATCACATAATCATATCGGGACAGATCAAACTGATCAGCAGAGGTTCTGTCGTACACCTTTTGTATAGTTTCGATATCCGCAGAAGGGTTTATCTCTTTCAATCTGCGGGCCAGTTCGGCTACCTTGGGTTTTCCAACCGAAAGAGAGGTTGCCTGAACCTGACGATTAGTGTTGGTCACACACACCAGATCCGAATCCACGATAGTCAGGTTATGAATTCCGGAACGCACCAGTGCTTCCGCACACCAGCTTCCCACCCCTCCTACTCCGAAAACAATCACTCTGACAGATGCCAGATTGTTCAGGCAATCAGAACCGGTAAGAAGTTCGAGTCTGTGAAATGCATTTTGATGCAATACCGCTCCTTAGTGCTACTGGTTGAAGGTACAAAATAAATCAGGTATTAGGAATAAAAAAATACGGTTGAACGAGGGTGGTATTTATATGATATTACAGAATTCGATCATACAGAAAATGGTGCCCACTTGAACATTTGCACTCTCCGCACGTATTTTTATCCTCCATCGATTCAGTCAAAACGAAAGCAGATCATATGGAATACAAATACCTCTTCGGACCAGTACGTTCAAGAAGACTGGGTATATCACTGGGAGTGGATCTGGTGCAGTTCAAAACCTGCTCCCTTAACTGCATCTACTGTGAATGTGGTGCAACCACTCAACTGACCCAGGAACGGAAAAGTTACGTGCCCGCAGAAGAGGTGATTGCAGAGCTGGATGACTACCTTTCAAAGAGTCCAGAGCTTGATTATATTACGTTCGGAGGCAGCGGTGAGCCCACTCTTAATTCGGGGCTGGGCAGGATAATATCCCATCTCAAAAAGAACTATCCGGACAGAAAGCTGGCCCTTCTCACAAACAGCACTTTTTTCCACCTGCCAGATGTCCGTAAAGAGGTACTTCCATGTGACCTGATTCTGCCTTCACTCGATGCGGTATCGGAAGATTTATTCAGAAAAATAAACAAGCCCGCGGTTGAGGTGGACTGCGCAGCACTCATTGAAGGCCTGGTACAGCTTTCAGAGGAATTCGAGGGACAAATGTGGCTTGAGGTGTTCATTGTACCCCAAATAAACGACACCGACGAGGAGCTGGAGAAGTTCAAAGAAGCCATAACCCGGATAAATCCAACCAGAGTTCAGCTGAACAGTCTTGACAGACCTGGCACCTGCTCCTGGCTTACCCCGGCCTCCCCCCAGGAGCTCTCGGCTGTTGCGGCCAGATTCCAGCCTCTTCCGGTGGAGATAATTTCCAGAAACCTGCCGCAGACGCCCCTTGAAGCACTTACAGACAAGGAAAGCGTACTTCTGTCCCTTCTCAAGCGCCGCCCCTCCACCATTGAAGACCTTGCGGTGAGCACCGGGGCCACGATAAACAACGTTGTGAAGATGATAAGTGATCTC
>JBKHHW010000012.1:0-39291 GCA_046538945.1 Chitinispirillaceae bacterium
TCACCTCCGGGGAAACTCTCCTCCGCCGCTGGTGCGTTCCATTATGAGTGGACTATCCGGTCACCGTCAATCGAATTCGCCCTGCCGGACGCATATAAAAAAAGGACCTGTCCTATTCAGACAAGCCCTCTCACACTGTTATATGACCAAGCGTATTCTTATGCTTTACCGGCACTACCAAGAACGTTTTCATTCTTATCGATCATCATCTTGATAAGCTCTTCCCTTGCAGGTCCGAGATACTTTCTGGGATCGAATTCTGCCGGTTTCTCAGCAAATGTCTTTCTGACCATGGCAGTCATGACCAGGCGACCATCAGAGTCGATATTGATTTTGCAGACAGCCGATTTCGCTGCTTTTCTGAGCTGCTCAGACGGAATACCGACTGCAGCCTTCAAAGCACCACCGTTGCTGTTAATAATCTGCACATATTCAGGAAGAACGGAACTGGCTCCGTGAAGAACGATGGGGAATCCCGGAATTCTGCGCTCGATCTCTTCCAGAATATCGAAACGGAGAGGAGGAGGAACCAGAACACCATCTTCATTCATAGTGCACTGTTCAGGTTTGAACTTGAAAGCACCATGTGAGGTACCGATAGAAATTGCCAGCGAATCAACACCGGTCTTTTTGACAAAGTCCTCAACCTGTTCAGGCTGGGTGTAGATCGATTTGGCAGCAACCACATCGTCTTCGATACCGGCCAGAACACCGAGTTCACCCTCGACTGTCACATCGTATTTGTGAGCGTACTCGACCACTTTGGATGTCAGCTCCACATTTTTCTCGTAATCATGATGCGATCCATCAATCATAACAGAAGAAAAGCCGCTCTCAATGCACTGCACGCACAGTTCATAAGTATCACCGTGGTCCAGATGAAGTGCGATAGGTATGTTGTGTCCTGCCTCACGAGCCATCTCCACAGCACCCTGAGCCATATAGCGCAGAAGTGTGGCATTGGCGTACTTGCGGGCACCGCTTGAAACCTGCATGATCACAGGTGAGTTGGATTTGCCGCAGGCGGTGACAATCGACTGGATCTGTTCCATGTTGTTGAAGTTGTATGCGGGAATAGCATACCCACCTTCAAAAGCCTTCCGGAACATCTCCTTTGTATTTACAAACCCTAAATCCTTGTAGCTGACTGCCATAATACATTCCTTTCGGAGAAAAATGCACGGATCAAAGAATTAGCTTTTCTGCTCTTCTGAACCCTCGGAAGCAGCTTCTTCAGATGAACCCTCAGCTTTAGGTGTCTCCTCAGCTTTAGGTGTCTGCTCAACCTTGGAGGTTTCCTCGGCCTTGGGAGACTTTTCAGCTTCAGGTGTTTGCACAGCTTTGGGAGCTTCTTCCGCTTTAGGTGTCTCCACCCTCTTGCTTTTGCTCTTCTTTTTCTTTTTCCTGACTGCGTCCGGGGCGCCTCTGCCGACCAGCTCTATAATGGACATGGCGGCATTGTCACCTTTGCGGTCACCTACTTTGATAATCCTGGTGTAACCGCCTTCCCTATCCTGGTAGCTGGGGGCGATATCTTCAAACAATTTTTTCAGAACCGTCTTGTTGTTGATCCTGCGGGCAGCAAGACGGATTGCGTGAAGGTCATTTCCCTTCTTACCATAGGTGATCAGGCGTTCAACCACACTACGCACTTCCTTCGCCTTTGCCAGCGTCGTTGTCACCCTTTCATTTTCAAGGATTGACACAGCCAGATTCGAAAGCATAGCTTTACGGTGGCTGGCGGTTCTGTTGAGTTTCCGTCCGGATACTAAATGGCGCATGGCTTCAACCTTTTTCTAATTTCCCTTATTAATTGTGTTATCTAGATGTTGCTTCTCTTCAAAAGAAGATTCAAACGTTTTCCTGTTCCTGACCCATGATTCTGTCCACATCCATCCCGAAAGCCAGACCGAGATTTGTAAGAACCTGATTGAGCTCAATAAGAGACTTTCTTCCGAAATTCTTGTATTTGAGCATATCCGATTCCTGATTTCTGACCAGATCTGCCAGAGTGTGGATATTGGCTGCGCGCAGACAGTTATTCGATCGGACTGAAAGTTCTAGCTCATCGACTCTCATTTTAAGAAGCTGTCTGAGCTTTTCTGTCTTTTCATCCCTGACAGTCTCCTCCACCGGCTCAAACTCACCCTCGATATTAATGAACTTCTCGAGATGATCATAGAGCAGCTTTGCACCATACCCGATCGCATCATCGACGGAAAGACTTCCGTCAGTCCAGATATCGAAAATAATCTTGTCAAGGTCTGTACGCTGACCCACACGAGTGTTCTCCACCACGTAATTCACTTTGGTGACAGGTGAGAAGAGAGCATCGATAGGAATTGTACCGACAGGATCATCCTCGCGCTTGTTCAGCTCGGCGGGAACATACCCTCTGCCATCGGAGACTCTCATCTCGATTTTGAGCTTGGCGTCTGAATTGATGGTGGCCAGATGAAGATCAGGGTTGAGGATTTCGACATCGGGATTCTTTTCGATATCGGAAGCTTTTACCTCACCCTCGCCGCTGACTTCCAGACGAAGGGTGGCATCCTCATCCGAGACGAGCTTCAGGCGAAGCTGTTTGATGTTCAGGATAATGTCGGTAACATCCTCAACCACACCTTCCAGTGTCGAGTACTCATGTGACGCACCGTCGATGCGAACAGACACGACCGCCGCCCCCTGCAGAGAAGACAACATGATTCTGCGCAGAGAATTACCGATAGTATGTCCCCAACCTCTTTCCAGAGGTTCCACGATGACCTGTGCATGATTAGGGATGTTTTCAGGATTTTCCAACAGGATGCCTTTGGGCATCAACAAGCTTTTCCATTTCATCTTGTATCAAGTCTCCCTTTTATCTGGAGTACAATTCGACAACAAGCTGTTCCTGTACATTCACCGGTATGGAAGCACGGTCCGGTATGCGTACAATCTGCCCTGTAAGTTTTACTTTGTCTATAGTCAACCAGTCCGGGATATCTCTCATAGCCTTCAGAGAAGAATGAATCAGATCAAGATTGCTGCTTTTCTGGCGAACCTGGATCGTATCCCCCTCCTTGAGACGGTAAGAGGGGATATTCACCTTCTTGCCGTTCACTGTAAAGTGATTGTGCAGGACCAGCTGACGGGCGCTGCTTCTAGAAGGAGCAAATCCCAAACGATATACGATATTGTCAAGACGGCTTTCGAGAATCTGCAGCAGAGCCTCACCGGTCACCCCGGTCGACTTCGAGGCAGCCTCAAAATAAAGACTGAACTGCTTTTCCAAAACACCGTAGATTCTACGGATCTTCTGCTTCTCTCTGAGCTGCGCGTTGTACTCAGTAGCGGTACGCCTTCTTTTGGAAACACGCATGCCGGGAGGAAAAGGCCTGCGCTCAACAGCACACTTTTCAGAGTTGCACCGCTCCCCCTTGAGCATTAATTTGGTTCCTTCCCTACGGCATTGTCTGCACCGCGGGCCATGATAAACTGCCATTGTGTTCTCCTCTATTCGAACGACTGATCGATTCGTGCCAAAAACAAAGCAACCGGAACATCCGGTGAACGGCTATAAGCAACTGCCGAAAAACTGATCATACTCTGCGTTTTTTGGGCGGACGACAACCGTTGTGCGGAACCGCTGTGAAATCCTTGATTGCTGTAACCTTCAGACCGGCTGCAGCAAGGGAACGTATTGTGCTCTCGCGGCCGTTACCGGCTCCGCGCAGATGCACTTCCACCTTCCGTACACCAGCATCGTACGCAAGCTTACCCACCACCTCGGCAGCGATTCCCGCCGCAAACGGGGTGCTCTTGCGCGATCCCTTAAAACCGGATTTTCCGGGTGTATTCCAGGCTACCACATTGCCCCGAGAATCAGTGATGTTGATTATCGTATTGTTGAAAGTAGCGCGCACATGAGCGACACCTTCAACCGGGGCCTTCTTTTTCAGTCTCTTGGATGCACTTCCGGATGATTCCTTGTTCATCTACGAATACCTCTCCGTCTTAGAAATTATTAAACCCTATTTACCGGGCGCTTTTTTCTTTCCTGCAATTGTTTTACGCGGTCCCTTGCGAGTGCGGCTGTTGGTACGGGTACGCTGACCCCTGCAGGGAAGACCGCGACGATGGCGAAGACCGCGGTAACAACCGACATCCATAAGACGCTTGACATTCATTCTGACAGCGGAGCGTAAAGTTCCCTCTGTCTGATAATCCGAGTCGATGGTCCTACGTATACGGTCCAGTTCCTCCTCGGAAAGGTCCTTGACCTTTCTTTCCGGATCAATTCCTGTCTTGGCCAGAATTTCAGCCGCGGACGTACGTCCGATTCCGAAAATGTAGGTAAGCGCAATCACGCTCTGTTTGTTGTTTGGGATGTCGACCCCTGCTACACGAGCCACTATTGGTCCCCCTCTAAATATGTTTCTGTTGTTTTTTCTTCTTTTCCTGAACAGCCTTCAGTCATGACAAGCTGATCAACCCTGACGCTGCTTGTGCTTGGGATTTTTCGAGCAGATCACTCTGACGATCCCTTTGCGGCGAATCACCTTGCAGTCTTTGCACATAGGTTTTACGGATGCCCGAACTTTCAATTTTGCACTCCTTGAATTACTTGTATCTGTACACTATTCTGCCGCGGGACAGATCGTATGGAGAAAGCTCAACGAGCACTTTGTCACCGGGCAGGATTCGTATGTAGTTCATTCTCATCTTACCCGATATATGAGCCAAAATCTCGTGCTTATTCTCCAGCTGTACCCTGAAAGATGCATTCGGCAATGTCTCAGTAACTGTTCCCTCTACCTGTATGGAATCATTTTTCGCCATATTTAATTTCGTCTGAAAACCAGACTCAATATCTCCTTCCGCGCAAACGACCTTTCTTCATGAACCCTTCATAATTGCGCATCTGAAGATGCGACTCAAGCTGCTGAAGCGTATCCAAAGCCACTCCAACCACAATGAGTATGCTAGTTCCTCCCAGATAAAAATTCTGACCAAGTCCACGCATGATCATAAGAGGCAGCACTGCAATAATCGCTAGAAAAACCGAGCCGGGCAAAGTTATACGCGCCAGAACATTATCAAGGAACTCAGCGGTTTTCTTTCCGGGGCGAATGCCTGGAATGAAACCACCCTGACGTTTAAGATTGTCCGCAATATCGATAGGGTTGAAAACGATCGCGGTGTAAAAATAGGTAAAGAATATAATTAATACCGCATAGATAAGAGAATAAAGAACTCCGCCCGGTTCAAAAATCATGAAAATATCATCCAGTGTTCCGGATGCGGGAAGAAAGTTTTTAATCATTCCGGGAAAAGTCATGATCGAAGAAGCAAAAATGATCGGAATAACACCGGCCATGTTGAGCCGCAGCGGCAGAACAGTATTCTGTCCAGCGTACATCTTCGTGCCCACGACTTTCTTGGGCGTCTGTATGGGAATCCTCCGCATGGCCTGAGTCATGATCACGATGAAAACCGTCATGGCCAGAACAATGGCCAGTATGAGAGCAGCGATTATAATATGATTGGTATCAGCCATAATCTGCCTTACCTGCACGGCAACTCCCGCAGGCAGCTGGGCCACTATTCCAATGAATATTATGAGTGAAATTCCATTCCCCAAACCGCGGCTCGTTATCTGCTCCCCCAACCACATTATGAGCACCGTTCCGGTAGTGAGCGAAATGGCCGTGGTGAACATGAACAGAAAACCCTGCATGTTGGGAAGAACGGCAGATACTCCACCTTCCTGGACACTGGAAATGAAGATTCCGATACCGATCGATTGAACGAATCCGATAAGAACCGTACCGTAGCGGGTGTACTGGGTGATTTTCTTGCGACCCTCGGCACCCTCACGCTGCAACTTATGAAAATAGGGAAAGACCGTTCCCATCAACTGCAGTATGATTGAAGCAGTGATATACGGCATGATACCTAGAGCAAAAACCGTAAACCTTGTGAAGCTTCCACCCACAAACATATCATAGAGACCGAATAGGCCTCCCTGATTACCTGCGAAAAATTCACGAAGCACTTCGGCGTTCACACCTGGAGTCGGCACATGTCCCCCAAGCCTGTAGATAAAAACGACTATCAGTGTGAAGATAATCCGTTTTCTCAGCTCAGGGATTCTGAACATATTCTGGAAAGTTTCAAGCACGTCAGATTACCTCGGCTTTCCCTTTTGCTTTTTCGATTTTTTCCTTGGCTGTTTTGGAATAGGCATTCACTTTAAAATTGAAGGCTTTGCTGATCTCGCCGTTTCCGAGAATCTTGACCGGCTTGGATGCTTCATGGATCAGTCCCAGTTCACGCAGAACCGCAGCATTGATCTCACTACCCTCCACCTCAGCCTTCTCCAGATCACCCACATTCACAATCTGATACTCCCGCTTGAACGGACTGTAAAATCCGAATTTGGGAATTCTGCGGGTAAGAGGTGTCTGACCGCCTTCGAAATAAAACTTCTGATAGGCACCACTTCTGGCCTTGTCCCCATTGCTACCGTGACCGGCGGTTTTCCCCTGACCGCTTGCAGTTCCACGTCCCAGTCTTTTTGTAGTTCTGCGAGAACCAGCGGCCGGCTTTAGAGTATTCAGTTTAAGCATTGTATTCTCCGTTTAGGCTTCTTCTACCTTGACCAGATGTTTCACTTTTTCAACCATACCGCGAATGACCGGATTGTCATCATGGGTAACCGACTTGTTCATTTTGCAAATTCCCAGAGCTTTCATCGTGGCCTTCTGATTCTCAAGCCTGCCGATAGTACTTCTCACCTGGGTTATTTTTATTTTCTTACTCATCGTGAACTCCACCGTCAAGCCGCGACCTGGCGCAGCGATTTGATCTGTTCCTTAGTCTTCAGTTGTTTTAATCCGTCAAGAGTGGCCTTCACCACATTGTGCGCATTGGTGGTTCCGAGACACTTTGTAAGTATGTTGCGCACTCCGGCAAGCTCAAGAACCGCACGGGCCGGACCACCGGCAATAACTCCCGTACCAGGCGCGGCCGGTTTGAGCATGACCTTACCAGCACCGAAATGCCCCAGGACCTCGTGAGGAATAGTACCGTTCACCAGACTGACTTTCACCAGATTCTTCTTGGCACTCTCTACCGCCTTGCGAATAGCTTCAGTAACATCGTTGGCCTTGCCCATGCCGATCCCGATGGTTCCGTTACCATCCCCCACAGCGACTAAGGCATTAAAACCGAATCGGCGTCCGCCTTTGACCACTTTTGCGACCCGGCTCACGCCAACCAGTCTGTCTGTCAATTGCGGCTCAGCGCCGCCCGCTATCATTTCTTCATTATTCAAAGGAACAACCCCTTTCCTTCATTCTCAAAAAACAAGACCTTTGCTACGTGCCGCCTCAGCCAGAGCCTTAACACGGCCGTGGTAGAGATAACCTTTTCTATCAAACACAACAGATGTAACACCCTTCTGAACTGCCATTTCGGCAATCATCTCACCAACCATCTTGGAGACGTCGGTTTTGGTAATCCCGTCTTTTCCGGCAGTCTTCTCGACAAAGCCCTTTCCCAGACTTCCGGCATAGGCGACGGTGTTTCCACTGACATCATCGATAAGTTGTGCATAAATATGATTGATGCTACGCCTCACACACAGACGAGGACGCTCGGCAGTACCGAAAATCGTTTTGCGTACCCGTGCCGCGCGACGTGCTCTCTCAATTCTTCTCTGCTTTGCGCTGTTCATTTCCTTACACTCCCTTAGTGCTCAACTATTTGCCCGCGGCCTTACCGGCTTTTCTACGGACTTGTTCGCCCAGATACCGTATTCCCTTGCCCTTATAGGGTTCGGGCGGACGTATTCTGCGAATGTCAGCAGCCGCCTGACCAACCAGTTCCTTGTCAATACCTTCCACGACTATCTTTGTGGGCCCGTCAGTTCTGTACGATACTCCCGGACGGGCTTTGAACAGAACCGTATCGGACAGAC
Source organism: Chitinispirillaceae bacterium (assembly GCA_046538945.1). Classification (GTDB taxonomy): domain Bacteria; phylum Fibrobacterota; class Chitinivibrionia; order Chitinivibrionales; family Chitinispirillaceae; genus JAEZKC01. Next base: position 7,964 of record JBKHHW010000012.1, read on the forward strand.
CCGCGGATATGCTCAGATCCTTGCCCTTGAGTTCGGCTTTATAGCCAACACCCAAAACTTCAAGCTCCTTTTTGTAACCGCTGCTTACGCCTGTAACCATGTTGTTGATCAGAACACGGAAGAGTCCCCACAAGGCTTTTGTATTATTCGTTTCCACCTTCGGGGTCACCTCAATGACATCTTCCTTGACTTCAACATTAAGTACACTGGGGAATTCCCGGCTCAAAGTCCCCTTGCTACCCTTGACCTCTACGAGCTGTCCGTCGATTCTGACCTGGACGCCACTGGGAATCTTCACCGGTAACTTTCCTATGCGAGACAAGTCTCAACTCCTCTTTATATTGTGTTCACTTCTGTACAAATGGAGACTACTCAACAAAACTACCACACCATACCGACCACTTCACCACCAACATTCATCTTGCGGCAGTCACTGTCGGTCATGACACCCTTCGATGTGCTCACGATGGCTATTCCCATTCCGTTGAGCACCTTGGGCAGATTGTCCGCCCCGGAGTACGTTTTGCGGCCCGGAGTGGAAACTCTCTTGAGCCCCTGGATAGCATTGCGCATATCACTGTCGTACTTGAGCAGAATCTTGATCGTGCCCTGCTTTTCATCATCCACAAACGCATATTTGCTGATGAAGTGGTTCTCGAAGAGAATACGGGTGATTTCCTTTTTGAGCTTGTTTGCAGGAATATCAACCGTACGCTTCTTGGCCTGCACCGCATTTCTTATTCTGTTGAACATATCGGCAATCTGATCTGATAACATCCCTTAAACCCCTTATGCTATTTTGATGTTTCCTCTACCAGCTGGCTTTCACCACTCCGGGTATCTCTCCCCGCAGCGCCATTTCGCGGAAACAAAGCCTGCATAGACCGAAGTCGCGAATATATGCCCGTGGTCTGCCACAACGTCTGCACCTGGAATAAGTACGGACGGGAAATTTCTGTTTTCTTCTGTTTTTTTCTATAAGAGCCTTACGTGCCACCTTTAACCCCTTTACATTTATTTACGGAACGGCATTCCCAGTTCTTCCAGCAGCCCGAACCCCTCCTGGTTGGTCTTGGCCGTGGTACCGATACAAATATCCATTCCAGAAATTCTGGATATCTTGTCACGGTCGATCTCCAGAAACACGATCTGCTCCTTCACCCCCATGGTGTAGTTTCCATGACCGTCAAAAGATTTCCGCGGAAGTCCCCTGAAATCCCTTATACGAGGAATGGTGATCGCAACCAGCCTGTCGAAAAACTCCCACATACGCTGCCCTCTGAGAGTGACTTTCGCACCGATGGGCATGTTTTCACGTAGTTTGAAATTCGATATGGCTTTTTTGGCCCTGGTGACCACCGGCTTCTGACCGCTGATCTCCTTGAGACAGGACACCGCCTCATCAATGAGCTTGGCGTCGGATACAGCATCCCCCACACCCATGTTGATGACAATCTTCTCCAGGCGCGGCACTTCGTTGATGTTCTTGTAGCCGAACCTTTTAATGAGTGCAGGTACGACCGCCTTCTCGTACTTTTCTCTCATTCTGGGCTTCTGCTTTGTTCCCGTACTCACTCTATCGACTCCTTAGCCTTTTTTGAGAATCTTACCCGTTCGCCATTCTCCAGAATTTTCACTCCCAGCCGCGTCGGTTTCCCGGTTTTGGGGCACTTGAGCATCAGATTGGAGATGTGAATAGTACCTTCCTTCTCCATAATGCCGCCCTGCTGATTTTTAGGACTGGGCTTGGTGTGGCGCTTTACAATATTGATACCTTCCACAACAACTCTGTTCTTTTCAGGAATAACCCTGAGAATCTTGCCGGTCTTCCCTTTAAATTCTCCGGATATTACCTGGACCAGATCGTTTTTCCGTAAACCTAACGACATAAGTCTTTCTCCTGTACCTTATAATACTTCAGGTGCAAGCGACACGATACGCATGAACCTTTTCTCACGCAGCTCTCGAGCCACAGGACCGAAGATTCGTGTCCCCTTGGGTTCACCAGCATCATTGATAATGACAGCCGCATTATCGCTGAAGCGGATATAAGTTCCATCCCTGCGTCCGTACTCCTTGGCAGTTCTGACTACTACTGCCCTGGCCACAGTGCCTTTCTTGACCGCTCCGTTGGGAATGGCGTCTTTAACAGAAACGATAATGACATCTCCCACGCGAGCATACCGCCGACGTGTGCCGCCGAGAATTCTGATGCACTGCACCTTCTTCGCCCCGGAATTGTCGGCCACGTTCAGTTTTGTCTCCACCTGTATCATTTTTCCCTCAACTTGCTGGTTTCAGTGCGTCTGCCATAACCACAGCAGTTTATTTCGCACGTTCAATAATTTCGCCAACTCGCCAATGTTTTGTCTTGGACAGAGGACGGGTCTCCACGATGCGTACCCTGTCGCCGCTCTTGCATCCATTGTTCTCATCATGAGCGACATAGCGCTTTTTGAGCCGTATGGTACGACCGTAGATGGGATGAACAACCTGACGGACCACACTAACGACGATGCTTTTGTCCATCTTATCACTGACCACTACGCCAACACGTTCTTTTCTGTAATTTCTTTCAGCCATTCTTTCCCCGTACTAAGGATTAGCCTTTTCAGTTGTGCTTTTTTCTTTAAGAACCGTCTTCGTTCTTGCTATTTCCCGGCGAACAAAACGGAGCTGCAGCGGATTGCTGAGCTGGCCCATTTTCGCCTGGAACCGAAGATTGAAAAGTTCTTCTTCCAGACTGTCAACTTTTCCCGCAATCTCCCGGACGGACAACTCTCGTATCTCTTTTGCCTTCATGATTGCACACCCTGTGTTTCTAATTCCACAAATCTCACCAGTATCGGAAGCTTCTGGGCCGCAAGGCGCATTGCTTCCTTGGCAATATCGCTTTTCACCCCGGACATTTCAAACATCATGGTCCCGGGCCTGACCACGGTTACCCAACCTTCAGGCGATCCCTTTCCCTTACCCATGCGGGATTCCGCCGGATGCTTCGTAATGGGCTTGTCAGGAAAAACCCGAATCCAGATCTTTCCACCACGTTTGATGAAACGGGTCATGGCTATACGGGCAGCCTCTATCTGACGGTTGGTGATCCAACCGGGCTGAAGAGCCTGGAGGCCATATTCCCCAAAAGAGATTTTGTTGCAGCTGGCCGCCGCGCCACGCATTCTGCCCCGATGGGTCTTTCTCCATTTGACTTTTTTTGGTGACAGCATTCTTGATTCCTCCTAAGCTTGCGCAGCTTCGGCCTTAGCCGGTTTTTCCACACGGGTGATAACCTCTCCCTTGCAGATCCATACCTTAATACCGACACAACCGTAAGTTGTGTGTGCAGTGGAAGTGGCATAATCGATATCCGCCCGCAATGTATGAAGCGGGATGCGCCCCTCCTTGTATGTTTCCGTACGGGCGATTTCAGCTCCGTTGAGACGTCCGGAGATCATCACCTTGATTCCTTCAGCACCCATGCGCATAGCTGTTGAAATTGCCTTTTTGGTAGCTTTCTTGTAAGAAACTCTCTTCTCCACCTGACGGGCGATATTGTCGGCCACCAGCTGTGAATCCATTTCCGGCTTCTTTACTTCCCTGATATTGATCTGTATCTCTTTCTGAGTCAGATGCTGAAGCTCACCCTTGAGCCTCTCCACTTCCTCACCCTTCTTTCCGATAACAATGCCGGGGCGAGAGGTGTGTATACTCACAGTCACCCGTTTGGCGGTACGCTCGATTCCGATCGCGCTGATCCCACCATGCTCGAGACGTTTCTTGAGATAATTCCTGATAAGAATATCCTCGTAGAGATAATCAGCGAAACGCTCTTTGGCATACCAGTTGGAAAACCAGGTCCTGGTTATTTTAAGCCGTAAACCTACTGGATTCGTTTTCTGACCCACAACTCCTCCTGTTAATTGGAAACGGTGACGGTTATATGGCACATGCGCTTAAGGATCTGAGACGCACGTCCCTGCGCCCTGGGACGGAACCGCTTCATGACCGGCCCCTCATCGACCCGTATCTCCCTGACACGCAGACCGTCAACCTCTATAGCCGCATCGGCATGCTTGTTCTGAAGATTGGCCACTGCCGACTTGATCAGCTTGGCTACATCACCCGCCACATTCTTTTTTATTCCGAACTCAAGCATATTGAGCGCATCATTTACATTCCTGCCCCGCACTGCATCAGCAACCAGACGGGCTTTTCTGGGCGCAGACCTCAAATTTTTCAACTTAGCCTTTGATTCCACAAATCCTCCTCACAGCCTATCTCTTGGCTGACTTGTCCGATTTCGATCCGGCATGCCCGCGGTAATTGCGGGTCGGTGCAAACTCACCCAGCCGATGTCCCACCATGTTCTCGGTGACATATACCGGAACGAATTTGTTTCCGTTATGAACTGCGAACGTCTGACCCACGAATTCAGGCAGAATGGTTGAACGCCTTGACCAGGTCTTGATCACCTTCTTCTGACCTGACCTGTTGGAGTCATCAACCTTCTTCACCAGGTGGTCGTCAACAAACGGACCTTTTTTTACAGAACGAGCCATATTGTATTCCTCTTACTTAGATCTGCGTCTCACGATATATTTACTTGAAGGCTTACGGGACTTGCGAGTCTTCTGACCCTTGGCCTTCTGACCCCAGGGCGAAACCGGATGTCCACCGCCGGATGATTTTCCTTCACCACCACCCATGGGATGATCAACCGGGTTCATGGCTACACCACGCACCCTGGGCCGGAATCCCAGATGACGCCTGCGTCCTGCAGACCCCACCACCATGTTGAGGTGCTCAGAATTGCTCACCTGACCGATAGTGGCAACACAATCCTGCTGAACATTGCGCACCTCCGAAGAGGGGAACTTCAGCTGAACCATCCTGCCCTCCTTGGCGACAACCTCAGCATAGGCCCCCGCACCTCTGGCAATCTGTCCGCCTTTTTTCTCCCTGAGCTCGATGTTGTGCACCTGAGTTCCAAGAGGAATGTTTTTTAGCGCCATGCAGTTGCCTTCGGCAATTTCAGCCTGGTCACCAGACATGATTCTCTGACCCACCTTCATATTGACAGTGGCAAGAATGTATCTGCGCTCCCCGTCGAAATACTTGACCAGAGCGATAAACGCCGAACGGTTAGGATCGTACTCGATGGTCTCAACTATGCCGGGAACGTTCACTTTATCGCGCTTGAAATCGATAACGCGGATAAAACGCTTGTGCCCCCCGCCTCTGTGACGAACGGTGATCACACCACGGTTGTTACGGCCGCTGATCTTTGTCTTCTGAACCAAAAGCGGCTTGTAAGGGGTGTCTGTGGTGACCTGGTCGAATGTGTTGGTCGACTTGTACCTCTGAGTAGGGGTCACAGGTCTGTACTGTTTGATTGGCATAAGAACTAACTCCGCGCTTCCTGCATATCAGTTTGAACTTACCGGACTTACACTTCGCCGAATTTGGCGATGTTCTGTCCCTCTTTAATCTTCACAATGGCCTTTTTCCAATCCGGTCTGTAGCCACTGTACCGACCCATCCGTTTTTTCTTTCCCTTGACCACCATGGTGTTTACAGCCTCCACATCAACTCCGAAAAGCTTCTGGACTGCCTGCTTCACCTGATCCTTAGTGGCCCCCCGGGCAACTTCGAAAACGAACTTGTTCTGCTCCGTACGCAGAACCGTATTCTTCTCCGTAATGGAGGGATAGCGAATGATCGAATGATGTTTGCTCACTGTGCCACCGCCTCTTCGACTTTACTGATGAGGGTTTCTCCACCGAAAATCACATTTTCGGAATTAACTACATCCAACGCATTTACCTCGGAAACAACCTTGATATCAAGGTCTTTGATATTGCGGCCCGACAAATATAAATTCCTGCTACCGTCTCCATCAACTATCAAAAGATTCTTTTTTCCGGAAATTTTGAGTACATCGAGAAGTCCGGCGACAGTCCTGGTTTTGGGAGCTTCACAAGAGAGCGAATCCACCACCAGAACACTTTCACTTCTGGCACGGCTTGACAGCGCTGAGACCAGAGCCAGCTTTCTGAGTTTGCGGGGAATCACCGTGTAGTAGTCCCGAGGTTCCGGTCCGAACGCCTTGCCTCCGCGAACCCATATCGGTGATGTGTTAGATCCTGCACGAGCCCGTCCGGTTCCCTTCTGACGCCAAGGCTTTCTGCCACCGCCGCTTACTTCCGAACGACCCTTGGTTTTGGCCGTACCCTGACGCTGGTTGGCCTGATACGAAGTGATTACCTGATGCAGGACGTGTTCATTCACTTCCGAAGCAAAAACGGCATCGGGCAGCTCTACCTCACCCTTCACCGTCCCATTCTGTTGATACAATTTAGCCTTCATGAATTTATCATCCTGGAAGAAGCTACAGCTTATTTATTAATGAATTTACACAAGTATACGATACCCGACCTGTGCCCCGGCACAGACCCCTTAACATAAACCAGTCCGGCCTCCTTGTCGATGCCCACAACTTCCAACTTCCTTGTGGTCACCTGTTCGGCACCCATGTGTCCCGACATCCTAAGCCCCGGCATTACGCGGGCAGGATAAGAACAGGCACCGGAAGATCCCCGCTCTCTCACATTGGTGTTACCGTGAGACTCACGACCCCGCTCGAAATTATACCGTTTGATAGTTCCGGCATGGCCGCGACCCTTGGATACGCCGGTCACGTTCACAAACTTGACATTCTCGAAAACTTCGACCCCGAGCTTCTGTCCTGGCTTGACTTCCTCATCAGCACCGTCGAGAGCGAACTCTCTGAGGACCTTCGTGGGGGCAGTGCCGAGTTTCTTGAAATGTCCCAGCTGCGGCTTGTTCAGACGCTTCCCGGACTGTTCCCCGAAACCGAGCTGAACCGCACTGTATCCGTCTTTTTCGGTTGTCTTTACCTGATGGACAATGTTGTCCCCGGCCTGAATGACCGTAACGGCAACCGCCCGCCCCGAATCATTGAAGATTCGTGTCATTCCTATTTTCTTTCCGATCAAACCCTGCATATCACACCTGTTCTCTTCTGAATATTTTTACAGTATGCCCCGGATAAATCCCCGGCCGACCCTATTCAGTCCTATACCTTGATCTCCACATCAACCCCTGACGGCAGGTCCAGCTTCATGAGCGAATCAACTGTCTGAGGTGTGGACTCCAGTATATCTATGAGTCTTTTATGAACTCTTGTCTCAAACTGCTCACGGGACTTCTTGTTCACGTGCGGTGAACGGAGAACCGTGTAGATTGTCTTTTCCGTCGGCAGTGGAATAGGACCCGAAATACGGGCACCGGTTCCCTTGGCTGTGCGGACGATGTCCGATGCGGACTTGTCCAGAATGTTGTGATCGAAAGATTTAAGCCGAATGCGAATCTTTTCACCTGGCATGTAAGGCTGCTCCTTTTTCTATTCTTCGAAACCTTTTATATCCGCTCTCCGAAACCGCACATCACCTTCCGATTCTGCGCAGTATCTCGTCCTGAACGGCTTTCACCGTTACTTCATATCTATCCAGCTGCATAGAGTAAACAGCACGGCCCTGAGTAAGGGACCTTAAAGCAGTTGCGTATCCGAACATTTCCGACAAAGGAGCTTCTGCGTCCACAACCTGAACATCTTTGCGAGGATTTATACCCAGGACTCTGCCTCTGCGGCCGTTGAGATCGTTGATGACCGACCCCATATACTCGGCAGGAACCACCACTTCAACACTCATCACCGGCTCGAGAATCGCCGGAGATGCTTTTTCACAGGCTTCCCTGAATGCCATACTGGCAGCAATCTTGAAGCCCAGTTCAGTGGATACATCCTCACTGAAGTGCGACTGGACAAGGGTTGTCCTGATACCGGCAAGCTGAAAACCGGACATCGCCCCACCGCTGGAGGATTCCAACACACCCTGCTTCACTGCATCTATGAAAACGGCCGGAACCGAATCATTCTCTATTTTGCTAACAAATTCTATACCGCGAGAAGGCTCTATCGACTCGAGCTTCAGCACCACGTGCCCGTGATGACTCTTTCCTCCCACAAGCTGGGAAAATTCATACTCATGTCGTACCGACTTGGTTACGGTCTCTTTATACGACACCTGCGGTTTTCCGACATGTACACCGACATTGAATTCTCGGATAAGCCTGTCAACCAGGATATCCAGATGAAGCTCACCCATTCCGGATATAAGCCTCTGCCCCGTTTCACTGTCCGTTTGGACTCTGCAGGTAGGGTCCTCCTCTACCAATCTGTCCAAAGCCTGCGAAAGCTTCTCCTCATCGGCTGTACTCTTGGGCTCGATTGAACGGGCAAGAACAGAGTCGGGAAAAGCCATTTTTTCGAAAATAACCGGCGAATCATAATCGCATACAGTATCACCGGTAGTCGTCTCCTTCAGACCCACCAGGGCGATAATGTCTCCAGCCTCCATGGACTGCTCCGCACGACGTTTGTTGGAATGCATGCGGAAAATCCTCGTCGCCTTCTCCCTGGTCCTGGTCCTGGGGTTGTACAGCACATTCTTTAACGCTGCTTTACCAGAATACACACGGGCATACGCCAGACGCCCCACATGCGTATCGGAAGCAATCTTGAAGACAAGCGCCGAAAACGGCTGCCCGGCTTCGGGAAATCTCTCAACGGTTTCACCGCTTTCCGGATGTACTCCGGAAACCGCTCCCCTGTCCACAGGAGAAGGAAGGTAATCGACCACCGCGTCAAGCAATTGCTGAATCCCCTTGTTCTTAAAAGAGGAACCACATAGAACCGGACACAACCTGTTGCTCAGAACTCCCGTTCTGATAGCTGCCCGGACGAGATCAGGATCAACCTCTCCCCCTTCAAGCATCTTATGCATGAGGTCATCATTGAAATCACATACCGCCTCAAGCATCTCCTCCCTGCGCATATGAGCTTCCTGCTCAAACTGCCCGGGAATCTCCACCTCAATTACTTTGGCACCAAGCGTCTTTTCATCATAATGATACGCTTTCATGGCAACCAGATCAACAACACCTTCAAACTTATCCTCTTTGCCAAGAGGTATCTGGACCGCCACCGTTTTAAGGGTGGTGAACTTGTGCCTCATCATTTCGATACAGTTATCGAAATCGGCACCGACACGATCCATTTTGTTCACATAGGCGATCCGGGGAACGTGGTATTTGTCAGCCTGCCTCCAGACAGTTTCCGACTGAGGTTCTACGCCTCCCACAGAATCGAATACGGCAACTGCGCCATCCAGAACTCTCAAAGAACGTTCCACCTCAATGGTAAAGTCTACATGACCCGGTGTATCTATAATGTTGATACGGTAGTTTTTCCACTGACAGGTGGTGGCAGCGGAGGTAATGGTTATTCCCCGCTCTCTTTCCTGCACCATCCAGTCCATGACCGCATTACCGTCATGAACCTCACCCATCCGATGAAGAATCCCGGTATAGAACAGGACCCTCTCGGTGGTGGTAGTCTTCCCTGCATCAATGTGAGCCATTATGCCGATATTTCTGATTTCCGGTAAATCAAATTTTTCAGTACCCATAGCTACTCACCATCTCTTCAATTTTCCGGTTACAGCACCCGGTCTCCCCACAAAAGGAGACCCGACTCACATATGATTCAAAGAACAGTTACAAATTTAATAACGGAAGTGCGCGAACGCTCTGTTCGCTTCTGCCATTTTGTGCGTATCGATCTTTTTCCTTACAGCTCCGCCCTCATTTTTGGAAGCCTGCATGAACTCGTTAGCCAGCTTTTCAGCCATACTCTTCTCCGAACGGCTCTTCGCATAGTTAATAAGCCAGCGTATAGCCAGAGATACACGCCTCTCCGGAGAAACCTCCACCGGAACCTGATAGTTGGCTCCCCCGATTCGACGGGACTTCACTTCTAAAACGGGCTTCACATTGTCGACAGCCTTCTTGAACACGGACAGACCATCCTGACCCGACTTCTCTCCGATGATATCGAGTGCGCTGTAGAAAAGATTTTCCGCCAGACGTTTCTTGCCGCCACGAGTCACATTGTTCACAAACTGAGTGACAAGAACACTCTTATACTTCGGATCAACTACAATTTCGCGTTTTTCAGCAGTCCTTCTTCTCGACATACCCCATCCCTATTTCTTTGGCCGCTTTACACCGTACTTTGAACGGCTACGTTTACGATCCTGTACACCCTGAGTGTCCAGCGCACCACGGATAATGTGATAACGCACACCCGGGACATCCTTCACTCGTCCGCCTCTGATAAGCACGATCGAGTGTTCCTGAAGATTGTGACCTTCACCAGGGATATATGCGTTCACCTCCATATGGTTGGTCAGACGCACACGGGCGACCTTCCGGAGAGCCGAGTTGGGCTTCTTCGGAGTGGTCGTAAAGACTCTGGTGCACACGCCGCGCCTCTGGGGGCAGCTGTGCAGGGCCGGCGACTTGCTCCGATTTTCAAGAGAGAGTCGCCCTTTACGTATAAGTTGACTAATAGTAGGCACCTTTTGTCCTCCACATGATTGATAGTCATCAAATATAATAAAGTGTATGAATTATTTCAAACACAATATTAATATTTTTCAGAATTCACCGCCGATTTCCACGAAGTCATCACTGCGGTCATGTTCCTCCACCTGCACCATCTCCGATTCAAGGTCCTTCACCCGCAGTTTCCGGTACATTCTGGAACCGGTTCCGGCAGGAATGAGATTACCCATGATGAGGTTTTCCTTGAGACCGTTGAGATTGTCGACCTTGCCCTCGACTGCCGCCTTGGAAAGAACCTTGGTTGTCTCCTGGAAGGAGGCGGCACTGAGAAATGACTCAGTGGTAAGGGAAGCTTTGGTGATTCCAAGCAGCATCGGTTTAAAGGTCGCCGGTTCCCCGCCTTCGGAAATGACCAGTTCATTGGCTTCGCGAAGCCGCTTTCTGTCCACATCGTCACCCTCGAGAAAATCGGTATCTCCGGCTTTGTCAACCCGGACCTTTCTGAGCATCTGTGACACAATCACCTCGACGTGCTTGTCGTTGATGGTCACACCCTGCAGACGGTACACGGCCTGGATTTCGTCAAGCATGTACTGCTGTACGGCATTCTCTCCCAGAATTCTCAGAATGTCGTGCGGATCAATCGCTCCCTCACTCAACCGGTCTCCGGCCTTGACTCTGTCACCCTCGTGAACCCGCAGATGCTTTCCAAGAGGTATGAGATATTCCCTGCCGTCTCCCTGCTCGTCCCTGATAATGACCTTGCGGTTACCGCGCTCGTTTTCACCGAAGGAAATAAACCCGTCGATTTCCGAAACCACTGCGGCATCCTTGGGCCTGCGCGCTTCGAAAAGCTCGGCCACACGGGGAAGACCACCGGTGATGTCCCGGCTCTTGGCACTTTCACGGGGAATTTTGGCCACGATGTCACCCGCCATCACTTCCTTGCCCTCCTTTATCTGCAGAAAGCAGCCGGAAGGAACAGCGATGTTGGCCACGCGCTTTTCACCCTCGTAAATCTGAACGTGAGGATGGAACTTTCTCTCCCTGTGCTCGATCACCACCACATTGGTGACACCGGAACGTTCATCGTAGATTTCACGAACCGTTTCTCCCTCGACCAGGTCTGAGAATTTTATGGTACCTGCCTGAGGAGCAAGGATGACGTTGTTGTACGGATCCCAGACGAAAAGTTCCTGACCTTTGGACACCTCATCTCCGTCTTTTGCATACACATATGAACCATAGGGAACATTGTAACGATACCGCTCGCGCTCCTGTTCATCAAAGACGATCATCTCACCGGCCCGGCTCATGACCACCTCACCGTTTTGTTTTTCCTGCTTATCTTTATCCTTAAGCTTATCCATATACGGGTTGGAATGCTCGACCGTCTCCAGATTCACAAGCTTCACCCGTCCGTCGATCTTTGCAACTTCCTTATTCTGAGCAATAAGTCGGGATGCAGTACCACCAATATGGAATGTGCGGAGAGTAAGCTGAGTACCGGGCTCACCGATACTCTGGGCAGCCATGATTCCCACCGCTTCGCCGAGATCCACCTCTTTACCCGTAGCAAGATTCCTGCCGTAGCACTGACGGCAGACTCCAGCCAGAGAATCACAGGTAAGAACAGATCTGATGTTCACCGACTCTATACCGGCGTCCTCGATCCTCTTGGCCATGTTCTCGTCAACCAAAGTGTTTACAGGACAGATCATATCCTCCGTCACCGGATCGAAGACATCCTCCTGCGTCACCCGGCCCACGATACGAGTTGAGAGCGACTCCATGACCTCGTCACCCTCCTTGAGCGCCTCAATGACTATACCCTTTGACGTTCCGCAGTCGTTTTCGTAAATCACCACATCCTGCACCACATCCACCAGACGACGGGTGAGGTAACCGGCATCAGCGGTCTTGAGCGCCGTATCGGCAAGTCCCTTACGCGCACCGTGAGTCGAGATGAAGTACTCGAGAACGGTAAGACCGTCCTTGAAGTTGGAGATGATCGGGTTTTCGATGATTTCACCGACAGCACCGGTGATCTTCTTCTGCGGCTTCTGCATCAGTCCCCGCATACCGGCCAGCTGTTTGATCTGGTCCTTGCTTCCTCTCGCCTGCGAATCCATCATGATGTACACGGGGTTGAAACCGTCCTTGTCGTTGGCAAGACGTTCATGCATCTTGTCAGCGATGGTGCTGGTGGTGTGAGTCCACAAGTCGATAAGCTTGTTATAGCGTTCACCCTCAGTGATGATACCGCGGTCGTACTGTTTTCTGATACGGTTCACCTCATCCACCGATTTCTCGATGATATCCTTCTTCTCCTCGGGAATCACCATGTCGTCAGCCCCGAAAGTGATTCCGGCCCGGGTCGCATATTCGTATCCAAGCTGCTTTATATCATCCAGGAACTGGCAAGTGGTTTTGGTTCCGGTAGCCTTGTAGACTTCCTCCACCAGAAGCTGAACTCTCTTTTTGTTCAGAAGTTCATTCACATACGACATTTCAGCCGGAACGACGGTGTTGAAAATCACCCGCCCGGGAGTAGTCTCTATGTTCTTGCCCTGGAACCTCAGCTTGATTTTGGCATGAAGATCGAGCTGATTGTCGGCCATGGCATGAAGAACCTCGTCAATACTGCAGAAAGCCCGTCCGTTCCCCTTACGGTCAAGAGCCATTTTGGTCAGATAGTAGATACCGAGCACGATATCCTGAGTGGGAGTCATGACCGGCTGTCCGGACGCGGGACTCAGCAGGTTGTTGGCACTGAGCATGAGAAAACGGCATTCGAGCTGAGACTCGAAAGAGAGCGGCACGTGAACCGCCATCTGGTCACCGTCAAAGTCGGCATTGAATGCGGAACACACCAGAGGATGAAGCCTTATCGCCTTACCCTCCACCAGTACAGGGAAGAACGCCTGGATACCGAGTCGGTGCAGAGTGGGAGCTCGGTTGAGAAGAACCGGGTGATCCTTGATCACCTCCTCGAGAATATCCCATACCTCGGGGCGTTCCTTCTCCACAAACTTTTTCGCACTCTTCACTGTCTGTACAAGCCCCTTCTCTTCAAGCTTCTGAATAACAAAAGGCTTGAAGAGCTCCAGTGCCATCATCTTGGGAAGTCCGCACTGATGAATCTTGAGCTCGGGACCGACCACGATAACACTACGACCCGAATAGTCAACACGCTTACCGAGCAGGTTCTGACGGAAACGTCCCTGTTTTCCCTTGAGCAGATCGCTGAGGGACTTCAGAGGCCGTTTACCCTCGCCCTTTACAGAAAAGGTACGGCGTCCGTTGTCGAACAGTGTATCGACGGATTCCTGAAGCATTCTCATCTCATTGCGGAGAATCACATCCGGAGCCTTGATCTCTATGAGCTTTTTGAGACGGTTGTTACGGTTGATAACACGTCTGTAAAGATCGTTGAGGTCAGAGGTTGCGAACCGTCCGCCCTCCAGCGGGACCAGAGGCCGCAAGTCGGGAGGCAGAACCGGAAGCACTCTCAGAACCATGTTCTCCGGATTGTTCTTCGAACGGTTGAAAGCCTCCGCGATGCGCAGACGCTTGAGATGTTCCTGACGACGCTGCTCTGAAGATTCGAGCTTGATCTTCGAACGGAGATCAATCACCAGCTCTTCAACGTCAAGAGTAGCAAGCATTTCGAGAATGGCTTCACCACCCATCTTCGCAACGAACTGCTTGTCCTGCTCCTCGAGTTCGAAGAATTCATCCTCGCTCAGAAGCATTCCCCTGCGCAGATTCGTGTTACCAGGATCTATCACCACATATGATTCATAATAGACAATGCGTTCCAGAACCGTGTTGGGCATTCCCAAAAGGTAACTAATATGAGAGGGAATGCTTTTCAAAAACCAGATATGAATGATAGGCACTGCCAGTTCTATGTGCCCCATACGCTCTCTTCTGACCTTGGAATGGGTGACCTCAACACCGCAACGGTCACAGACAACGCCGCGGTAACGGATCCTTTTGTATTTTCCGCAGTTACACTCCCAGTTGCGAACAGGGCCGAAGATCTTTTCACAGAAAAGACCGTCCCTTTCCGGCTTAAAGGAGCGGTAGTTTATAGTTTCCGGCTTGGTGACTTCACCGTAAGACCAGTTTCTGATTGTATCCGGGGAGGCCAGTTTGATTGACACTCCCGTTATTTCCTGTGCTTTTCTATCCAGTTGGCTAAAAAGCTCTGCCACGATAGTACCCCCTTATGTTGGGCCGCAAAACATGATCAATAATTCAGTTAAGCTTTGGATCCGGTTTCCTCATCCAGAAGGACATCGATATCCAGCGCAAGCGCCTTGATTTCCCTTACCAGAACCTTGAAGGATTCGGGTATTCCGGCTGCCGGTGCATTTTCTCCCTTGACTATCGCTTCGTATATTTTCGAACGTCCAGTCAGATCGTCACTTTTGACGGTAAGGATCTGCTGAAGGGTATATGCCGCACCGTACGCCTCGAGCGCCCACACTTCCATTTCACCGAAACGCTGTCCTCCGAACTGGGATTTACCGCCCAGAGGCTGCTGTGTAACCAGAGAATACGGACCGATAGAACGGGCATGAATCTTGTCATCCACCAGATGGCAGAGCTTCAGCATATAGATCGGACCCACGGTAATTTTATGGTCGAACGGTTCTCCCGTGCGTCCGTCGCGCAGCTCTATCTTGCCGTTTTCAGGAAGACCGGCTTCCCCGAGCAGCTTGACAACATCTTCATAGCTCGCTCCGTCGAACACCGGTGTGGCAATTTTCATACCCAGCTTTTCGGCAGCCCAACCCATGTGAGTCTCAAGAATCTGACCCACGTTCATTCGGGAAGGAACACCGAGAGGGTTGAGAATGATATCGACCGGAGTACCGTCGGGCAGGAACGGGAGCTCTTCCACGGGCAGGATTTTGGAAATCACACCCTTGTTACCGTGCCGCCCGGCCATCTTGTCACCAACGGAAAGCTTGCGCTTCTTGGCGATATAAATCTTGACCAGCTGAAGTACACCGGGTTTGAGCTCATCCCCGCGCACCACTTTGTCGATTTCCTTATCCAGTTTGTCTTCCTTCTTGGCAATTAGATCGTTGGCCTTGTAGAGAACCTCTTCGGCAAGCCTGTTGCGCTCGAGATCCTTGCAGAGACCGTCCTTGAAGGTGATGCTGCCGAAATCAAGCTTTGAAAGCATTGTCTTCGTCCACTTCTTCCCTTCAGGGATGATGACTTCGCCGGTGTGGAAGTTGGTTATTTCATTTGAAACCGTGTCGGTGAGGAAATCGCTGAGCCGGTCAAGTCTGACCTTCTCTATCTCTGTGATTTCCTTGGTTATTTCAGCCTTGAGCTCGTCAATGCGCTTCTTGTCTTTTTTCTTAGAGCGCTTGTCGCGTTCCTTTCTGGAATAGATACGGGTATCGATGACAACCCCCTTCAGTCCGGGAGGAGACTTGAGTGACGAATCCCGGACATCTCCCGCTTTCTCTCCGAAAATGGCTCTCAGCAGACGCTCCTCCGGGGAAAGCTCGGTTTCTCCTTTGGGGGTAACCTTACCGACCAGAATATCGCCGGCTTCCACCTCGGTACCGATACGTATCACCCCGTTCTCATCGATATTGCGCAAAGCCTCCTCGCTCACGTTGGGAATTTCACGAGTGAGTTCCTCGGGACCCCGCTTGGTGTCGCGGACTTCAGTCTCGAACACCTCGATGTGCACCGAGGTGTAGATATCCTCCGCAACCAGCTTTTCGGAAATGATGATCGCATCCTCGAAGTTGTACCCGCGCCAGGGCATGAAAGCAACCGTCACGTTTCTTCCCAGCGCAAGCTCCCCGTCTTTGGTGGCGTGACCGTCGGCAAGCACGTCTCCGGACTCGACCTTCTGCCCAGCTTTGACACAGACTTTCTGGTTTATGGTCGTGTCCTGGTTCGAACGCTCGAACTTGACCAGTTCGTAGGTGTCAAATTCGGTCAGACCCAGAACATCGTTGGTTTCCTTGTCGGTTTTGCGGACCACGATCTTGTTGGCATCCACCTTCTCCACCACCCCGGCATTCTTTGCAATGATCATGCAGCCAGAATCGATAGCGGCCCGTTTTTCCAGACCGGTCCCCACATAAGGAGGCTGGGTTCTCAGAAGTGGAACAGCCTGACGCTGCATGTTTGATCCCATAAGCGCACGGTTAGCATCATCGTGCTCAAGAAACGGGATCAGACCGGCTGCGATACTCACCAGCTGCATGGGTGAGATATCCATGTAGCTGATCTCCTGAGGCGGAACGACAGGGAAGTCACCGCGGTAACGGGCGAAAACCATGTCCTCCATGATCTTTCCGTTCTTGTCGACAGGCGTATTGGCCTGGGCGATGATATAGTTGTCCTCCTGATCGGCGGTCAGATACTCGATGTTACCGGTAAGAACTCCGTCTTCAACCCTCTGATACGGAGTCTCGATAAAACCGAAACCATTCACTCTTGCAAATGTGCTGAGAGAGGCGATTAGACCGATGTTGGGCCCTTCAGGAGTCTCGATAGGACAGAGTCGACCGTAGTGAGTGTGATGCACGTCTCTGACTTCGAACCCCGCCCGTTCACGGGTGAGACCACCGGGACCAAGCGCACTGACACGGCGCTTGTGGGTAAGCTCCGAGAGCGGATTGGTCTGATCGAGAAACTGCGACAGCTGACTTGACCCGAAAAAGGCCTGCACGACTGTGGAGACGGTACGGGCATTTATGAGATCCTGCGGCGTGACATTCTCGGTATCGCGGAGACTCAGGCGCTCCTTAATAGTACGGACCATACGGGTAAGCCCCACAGTGAACTGTGCGGCAAGCAATTCCCCGACCGAACGCACGCGGCGGTTTCCGAGGTGATCAATATCGTCAATGAATCCCACCCCGGCGTTAAGCCCGATCATGTACTTGAAAGCGGCTACGAAGTCATCCTTGGTCAGAGTTGTGGTATCCTCCGGAGGAGCGACTCCCAGACGCGTGTTTATTCTGTAGCGGCCAACACTTCCCAGATCATAGCGTTTATCGTCGAAAAAGGAGCGCTGAACCAGATTTCTTGCCGTTTCCACGTTCGGGGGATCTCCCGGACGCATGGTGGCATATATATGGAAAAGTGCCTCCTCCTCGGATTTGGTCGGGTCAGAAGCAAGTGTGTTTCGGATGATCATGTTTTCAGGATTGGGAACATCCTTGAGGATCTCAAGAGAGTCCACGTCGTTCTCGATGAGTTTTTTGAATTTATCATCGGTCAGGACTTCGTTGGCATCGATCAGAATTTCCCCGGTCTCCTCGTCGAAAGCCGGTTTTGCGCTGATCGCCCCGATGAGCTCCTCGTGATTGTCAGGCGTAAGCTTGACACGAGTAGTATCGTAGAAGAGAGCGAGGATTTCCTCATCGGAGGAGAACCCGAGAGCGCGCAGGAGCACGGTGGCGGGCATTTTCTTGCGTCTGTCGATATTCACGGTGAGAACATCGTCCACATCCAGAAGGACCTCCACCCAGGAACCGCGCTGGGGAATGATTCTTGCGGTAAGCAGTTTCTTTCCGTTGGGGTGAACGACTTCATCAAAGGTGATACCGGGGGAACGGTGAAGCTGGCTGACGATGACGCGTTCGGCTCCGTTTATGACGAAGGTGCCGCGTTCGGTCATCAGGGGAATTTCACCGATGTACACTTCATTGGAGATCTTCTCCACAAACTTCTTGGTTTCCCCGTCCTGTTCGTAAACAAGCAGAGACATGTCCACTTTAAGAGGAGCAGCATAGGTCATGCCCCTCTCCTTACATTCCTTCAGTGTGTATTTGGGAATCCCGAGTTTGTATCCGTCATACTCGAGAGAATAATAACCCTTGACGTCATTAACCGGAAAGAGGCTCAGAAACGAACCGTGCAGTCCCTGCTTTTTACGCAGACGCGGCGGTGTGTCTGGCTGAAGAAAAGACTCGTAACTCTTGGTCTGAATCTCCAGAAGATTGGGTAGCTCCGCACCCCGTTTAATCCGGGAATAGCTTTTTCTATCTGTCATTCGCGCATCCCCTCAGTTTTGTAAACCGTACTAACGGTATAAATTACAATAAGACACAGAACACCCTGTGCTACAAGGTGTTCTGTGCCGCAATAGATATGTAGAAATTGAGAAAAGAACCGTGACGATTGCAATAATCCCACTGTCCGGCAGGTTACTTAATTTCCACTGTACCGCCGACTTCCTCGACTTTTTTCTTGATAGTCTCGGCTTCGTCTTTGGAACAAGCTTCTTTGATAGGCTTGGGTGCACCCTCAACGAGATCCTTGGCTTCCTTGAGACCAAGTCCGGTAATCTCGCGAACCACCTTGATGACCTGGATTTTCTTAGCACCTGCTCCGGTGAGAACTGCATCGAACTCAGTTTTTTCCTCCTGAGCTTCCGCAGGAGCACCACCACCCGGCGCAGCAGCGACAGCTACAGGAGCTGCGGCCTTGACATCAAATTTATCTTCGATTACCTTGATAAGGTCTGACAATTCCAGAACTGTCATACCTCCGATTGCATCGACGATTTCTTCCTTGGTAAAGGTAGCCACGATAAACCTCCGTTTAGATAAAATTAATGATAATTCGTGTTTGTTTAAAGATTATTGAGCCGCGTTCTTCTTGTCCTTAACGGCATCCAGTGTTCTTACGAATTTGGTGAGAACACCGTTTAGTGTACCGGCCAGTTTGCCGATAGGCGCTTTTAGTCCGCCCAGAAGCTGCGCCAGAAGCACCTCTCTGCTGGGAAGATCTGCAAGCTTTGCCGCATCTTCGCCACTGAAAAGAGATCCATCCACAAATGCAGCTCTGATTTCGAGAAGGCCTTTATGCTCCTTTTGAAAATCCCGCAGGATCTTCGCCGGAACAGTGCTGTCCTCTTTTGAAAAAGCAACAGCCGTCGGACCCTTGAAATGGGAGTTGAGATCTATTCCCGCATGTGTGCAGGCCTCTTTGGCCAGAGTATTTTTTACCACTTTGAACTGGACTCCGCTCTTACGCAAGTCGGAACGAAGCTTAGTTACTGACTCGACAGTGATCCTGTTGTTATCAGTGACGTAAATTCCCTTTGCATCACGGAACTCTTTTTCCAGTTCATCAATTACTGCTGTTCTTTCAGCTCTTGTCGACATTGTTACTTACCCTCGGTTCTAAACCAGTCCGTTATTAGCGGCGGCCAATCATTTCAGATCGTTTGCACTTATTTTCAAGCCCTGTCCCATTGTACTGGTCAGGGTGATTTTCTTTATATATTGCCCCTTGGCAGTTGCCGGTTTGGCCTTGAGCACCGCATCCAGAAATGCCCGGGCATTCTCAAGCAGCTTCTCACTTTCAAAAGAGAGCCTCCCGAGAGGAGCATGTATGATAGCACCCTTGTCCACCCTGAACTCCACTTTACCCTTTTTCAATTCTCTCACAGCTTTGCCGACATCAGGAGTAACGGTACCGACTTTGGGGTTGGGCATCAGCCCTCTCGTCCCCAGAATCTTTCCCAGTTTACCCACGACTTTCATCATATCGGGTGTGGCCACAACAGCATCGAATTCCAGCCAGCCGCCCTTGATCTTCTCGGCTATGTCCTCTCCCCCGGTGTAATCGGCTCCCGCCTCCTTGGCTTCGGCCTCCTTGTCACCCTGGGCGAATGCCAGAACCCGGACAGTCTTTCCCAGACCGTTGGGCAAAACCGCAGCCCCCCTTACAGCCTGGTCACTTTTTCGAGGATCAACTCCCAGCTTAACGGAGATTTCCACCGTTTCGTCAAATTTGACGAAAGAATTGGACTTCAGAAACTCCAGCGCCTCGATGGCACCGTATTCCTTCAGTTTGTCCACCTTCTCATACACGTTGTTGTATTTTTTACCGTGTTTCATTTATCTGCTCCACTCCTGTAACAAACCCCTGCGCAGGTGCTATTCAATGTTTACGCCCATACTGCGGGCGGTTCCCATTATGGTACCCATGGCCGCTTCCACACTTGCAGCATTGAGATCAGCCATTTTCATTTCGGCAATTTTCCTCACCTGCTCCTTTGTGAGAGCACCGATTTTTTCCTTGTTCGGCACACCCGACCCCTTGTCCTTGCCCAGTTCCTTGAGAATAAGAACCGATGCGGGAGGGGTTTTGGTAATAAAGGTAAATGAACGATCCGAGTAAACAGTGATAACCACCGGAATTACCATACCCTGGGAATCTTTGGTCCTGGCGTTGAATGCCTTGCAGAACTCCATGATATTGACGCCCTGCTGACCAAGCGCCGGTCCTACCGGAGGAGCAGGAGTTGCCTGACCGCCGGTTATTTGCAACTTGACCTGACCTACTACTTTCTTAGCCACTTTCCTAAACTCCTTCTATATTCAGCTGATTGGAGTTACGTGCATGAAATCGACCTCAACCGGGGTCGATCTGCCGAAGACACTCACCATTACTTTGATTTTGCCCTTTTCAGGTTGGATCTCATCCACTACTCCGTCGAAATCCTTGAAAGGACCTTCCTTTATCTTCACCGCATCGCCGATTTCGAAAGGAACTTCCGAAATATGCTGACGGGTGCTTCTCTCCGTCTGCCCCAGAATTCTTCTAACCTCCTCCTCCCTGAGAGGCTGAGGTTTCTTCCCGCCAACAAATCCAGTAACTCCGGCGGCATTCTGAACGGCATGCACGGTTTCCTTGTTCAGTTCCATTTCCACCAGAATGTAGCTGGGGAAGAACTTTCGGGTAGTTTTTAGTTTCTTGCCGTTTTTAACCTGCACCACATCCTGGGTAGGCATGAGAACCTGCTTGAGCTGTTCTCCAAGATCTCCCGTCTCAATGAGCTCATTAAGATAGGTGAAGACCTTCGTCTCCTGCCCGGAATATGTGTGCACGACATACCATCTAGCCGCCATCAAAACCTCTGATCGTTTCTAGCTAATTTGTTCTCAGGAATAAGCCAATAGCGAACTGAAGCGCCTGGTCACAAGCCAGCACAT
Source organism: Chitinispirillaceae bacterium (assembly GCA_046538945.1). Classification (GTDB taxonomy): domain Bacteria; phylum Fibrobacterota; class Chitinivibrionia; order Chitinivibrionales; family Chitinispirillaceae; genus JAEZKC01. Next base: position 29,446 of record JBKHHW010000012.1, read on the forward strand.
ACAATGAAACAATAACACTCAAAACGATCACCAGAACCGTAGCTCCGGTTACCTCGTTTTTGGTCGGCCAGCTTACTTTGGCCACCTCAGTGCGGACATCTTTTAAATACTGAATAAACTTCTGCATTTTTCTTCTACCAAGGATAACAGGCCTGGAGGGACTCGAACCCCCAACCAACGGTTTTGGAGACCGCTACTCTACCAATTGAGCTACAGACCTATTCTCCAGAAGAGATCTAAGTGAAAGTACACGTTACGTCACGAGCAGGATACCTGCAACGGACTCCTACCGTGTTTCCTTATGCGCAGTTCTCTTGCGCTCGAAAGGACAAAACTTCACAAACTCGACACGGCCTGAGTGTTTGCGCTTGTTCTTTGTCGTCTCATAATTGCGCTGTTTACAGGACGTACATTCCAGTGTAATCTTCTCTCTGGGCATACTCTTTCCGCTCTTGTTGACGTTTCAGTTTCAGTCGTGAAGAACAAACTACTCGACGATTTCGGTGACAACACCGGCACCAACAGTACGTCCGCCTTCACGGATTGCAAAACGGAGCTCCTTCTCCATTGCCACGGGTGCGATCAGCTCGGCCTCTATCTGAGCATTGTCGCCGGGCATGATCATCTCCACACCTTCGGCAAGCTTGATGCTTCCGGTGACATCCGTAGTACGGAAGTAGAACTGCGGACGGTATCCGCTGAAGAAAGGAGTGTGACGTCCGCCTTCTTCCTTCGAGAGCACAACCACCTCACCCTTGAACTTCTTGTGAGGAGTGATGGAACCGGGCTTTGCCAGAACCATACCGCGCTCGATATCATTTTTGTCCACACCGCGCAGAAGCGTTCCGATGTTGTCACCGGCTTCCGCCTTATCAAGCAGTTTGCGGAACATCTCCACACCGGTCACCACTGTCTTGCGGCTGTCCTTGAGACCAACCAGCTCCACTTCGTCACCAACCTTCACCTGACCACGCTCCACACGACCGGTGGCCACAGTACCACGACCGGTGATTGAGAACACATCCTCAACAGACATGAGAAAAGGCTTGTCCACTTCACGCTGAGGAGTGGGAACGTAGGCATCGATGGCGTCCATCAGATCGAGGATGCACTTTGACTTTTCAGGATCCTCGGGTGCAGTAAGAGCACCGACAGCACTGCCGCGAATGATAGGAATGTCATCACCAGGAAATTCGTATTTGCTGAGAAGCTCGCGGACTTCAAGCTCAACCAGTTCAAGAAGTTCCGGATCATCAACCACATCGACCTTGTTCAGAAACACCACGATGTAAGGCACACCGACCTGACGGGCAAGAAGAATGTGCTCGCGTGTCTGAGGCATAGGACCATCAGCAGCGCTCACAACCAGAATCGCTCCGTCCATCTGGGCAGCACCGGTGATCATGTTCTTGACATAATCGGCGTGTCCCGGACAGTCAACGTGGGCATAGTGACGGTTTTCAGTTGCGTATTCAACATGCGAAGTGGCAATTGTCAGGATCTTTGTGTCATCACGGCGACCCTGAGACTCAGAAGCCTTGGCAACTTCATCGTAAGAGATGGGTTGTGCAAGTCCCCTAGCTGCCATAACGCGGGTGATAGCGGCAGTCAAAGTAGTCTTACCATGATCCACATGACCGATCGTACCGACGTTTACGTGGGGCTTGGAACGTTCAAATTTCTCCTTAGACATGGAAACCTCTCAGTACATGGTGGATGAATGTTATAATTAATAGTGATAATAGCCAACTGCATACAATCAAAGCCCACGACGGGACTCGAACCCGTGAACCTCATCCTTACCAAGGATGCGCTCTACCAACTGAGCTACATGGGCGTAAGAAAAAAGCGGGCAATGAGATTCGAACTCACAACAGCCACCTTGGAAGGGTGGAGCTCTACCATTGAGCTATGCCCGCGCTTACAGAAATTTATGGGCAGGGGTGGTTTCGAACCACCGTAGGCGTATGCCAATGGATTTACAGTCCATCCCCTTTAACCACTCGGGCACCTACCCAAAAACCATTTATTCTGGAGCCGATGGAGGGACTCAAACCCCCGACCATTCGATTACAAGTCGAACGCTCTATCAACTGAGCTACATCGGCTTACATACCATTATTAAAAGAGTTTTTCAAAAATAGTTTCTGAAAGACACAGAGTCAAAACAATTTTAATCTTTCAGACTCGAAAATGACAAATAACCTGCTACTTGGTAACCTTGTCCACAATACCGTACTTTTTGGCCTCATCGGAGGACATAAAGAAGTCCCTGTCGGTGTCCTCGGCGATTTTCTTCAGGGACTGCCCGGTATGAGTAGCCAGAATATTGTTAAGCCGCTCCCTTATTCTGAGCATCTCCTCGGCCTGAATCTGTATATCGCTTGCAGGACCGAACATGTTGCCGGAGATGAGCGGCTGATGGATTAGAACCCGGGCATGCTCCCAGGCGTACCGTTTCCCCTTGGCCCCCGCACACAGAAGCACTGCCCCCATACTGGCAGCCTGCCCCATCACCACAGTGGAGATATCGGACCTGGCGTACTGCATAGCATCGTAGATGGCCAGACCGGAAGAGATCACACCGCCGGGACTGTTGATGTAGATAGTGATGTCATCATCGCTGATACCATCGTAATAGAGAATCTTCTTCACTATCGCCTCGGCGGAATCATCATGAACCTCACCCCAGAGAAAAATCTCTCTCCGTTTGAGGAACTGCTCCTCCATCTCCGAACCGAGCACCGCGTTCTTCATATTCTTCAGAAACTCGTTGTCCCGATCTTTGTTCTTCATTCGCGCTCCTTTGTCTTGAGAGTTGTCCACGGACATCAGATATTACTTTCCGAGAATCGATTCAGCTTTGGCCGGATCACCGACAACACACTCTGTTGTCCCATCCGGCAGGTCTTTGACAACAACTCCTGCACTGACGAACTGATCACGGATGCGATCAGCCATCTCAAAATTCCGTTCCGCACGTGACTTTCTGCGCAACAGAGCTTTCCGGACCAAACTGCTCTTAAGCCCCTCGGAGAACTGATCACCGAAAGACAGTTTGATTCTGAAACCCTCAACTTCCTCCACTACCTCCAGCTTCTCCTCCTCTTTCAGCAGATCCAGCCCAAGAACCCGATCGGCCCGCTCAACAAACCGTACCTTTTCGGCGTCGCTGAGCTCACTGCCCCGCACCCCCTCCCACAAGGCGGCCACAGCCCGGGGCATGTTGAGATCATCGCACGCAGCCGCCATGAACGGCTCCAGAGCCCGGTCCACCTTCTCCCCATCAGCGCCACCATCCCTTTTCAAAACAGCAACCGCCTTGCGCAAATTGGAGAGACTCTGCTCTGCGGCACGCACTCCGTCCCAGGAAAAACTGAGCGGCGAACGATAATGAGCAGTGAAACAGAACATGCGATAAGCCAGAGGTGATATGCCCTGCTCCTTCAGAGAGGACAGGGTGACGAAACTTCCCCCAGATTTGGCCATCTTACCTTTATCCAGAACCAGAAACTCACCGTGAAGCCAGTACTTCGCAAAAACCTTACCGGTTGCAGCTTCCGCCTGGGCGATCTCGTTTGTATGATGCACCCGGATATGATCAACTCCGCCGCAATGTATGTCCAGCGGCTGAGGAAGATACGCCAGAGCCATGGCGCTGCACTCGATATGCCATCCGGGGAAACCCACCCCCCACGGACTGTCCCACTCCATCTGTCGCTTTCTGTCTTTTGGGGAAAACTTCCAGAGTGCGAAATCGGTGACAGCTCTCTTCTCACCCATATCCACCCGCTCACCTGCGCGCAGACTCGAAGGGTCAAGTTTCGCAAAATCGCAGTACCTGGGAAAACGAGTGGTATCGAAATAGATACCGTCCTGAGTTCTGTAGGTGAACCCCTTTTCCTCAAGAGCCCTGACCATGTCGATCATCTGAGTGATGTGATCGGTCGCTTTGGGCCATATATCCGGCTGAAGAACATTCAGCTCGGAGATGTCTTTCATGAATTTGTCTGTGTAGAAAGCGGCGATATCCCAGACACTCTTACCCTCCCGGGCTGCCCCCTTCTCCATTTTATCCTCACCTGTATCCGCATCGGAAACCAAATGCCCCACATCGGTGATGTTCACAATATGCTTGACACCGTAACCGCTTGCTAGCAGAACACGCTTAAGCACATCCTCGAACAGATAGGTGCGCAGATTTCCTATATGAGCGTAATTATAAACCGTAGGTCCGCAGCAATAGATAGCTACCGGATCATTACTGGATTCAAACAACTCCTTTTTGCCAGAAGCCGTGTTGAACAGATACAGTTTTCTCTTCACTTAAAACTCCATCACCACAGTGCCGGTTCCGGAAACGATTTCTCCGATCCTGACCGGACCATACTCGGCAAGCTCAGAAGACGTCATGACTTCTTCGGCGTTTTCAGATGATACCACAAGCGCCATCCCGATACCCATGTTGAACGTGCGGTACATTTCATTGTTCTCCACATTGCCTGTCTTCTGAAGATACTGGAATATGGGAAGCGGCGTCCAGGAGGAGGTATTGATCAGGGCATTGCAGCTTGACGGCAGCACCCGGTCGATATTGTCGGGAAAACCGCCACCGGTAAGATGAGCGCATCCCTTGACGAGTCCCTTTTCCATAAGAGAATGGGTCTTGATATATGATCTGTGCGGCCTGAGCAGCACCTGGCCGAAACTCTCACCGTTCTCGAATTCGTCCGAATAACTTTTTTTGCCCACTTCCCTGACGATTTTGCGGGCCAGACTGTATCCGTTTGTATGAAGCCCGCTTGAAGGCAGCCCTATAATGACATCGCCGGGTTTGATACCCCCCCCGTCAATAACCTTGTCTTTATCAACCACGCCCACAATGGTTCCAACCAGATCGAATTCACCGGAAGCGTAAATATCGGGCATTTCGGCTGTTTCGCCACCGATAAGAACACAGCCGTTAAGACGACAGGCCCGCGCAAGCCCCTCCACTATCTGCTCCGCAGTTTCGGGAACCAGCTTTCCGATGCCAATGTAGTCCAGGAAAAAAAGCGGCTTGGCACCCATGACCAGGATATCATTGACGCAATGGTTCACGATATCCTCTCCCACCGTGTTGTAGACCCGGCTTTCGAAAGCAATCTTCACCTTGGTTCCCACACTGTCGGTGGAAGACACGAGGATGGGAGAAGCCATGTTTTTTAATGAAGTGATATCAAACATTCCACCGAACTGACCGAACTTGCCCGCCACCGAATCATTATAGGTGGAGGCCACCAGTTCACCGATACGCACTTTTGCTTTGTTCCATGTGGAGATGTCCACCCCGGCATCAGAATATCTAAGCGATTCAGCCATTTTTACCGTCTACCGCTTTCCGTTTGATATATCGTTCATCAGTTAAGAAGAGTCCTTCCCCGCGGTCAGGGCTCCACCCAATTCATCTCAAAACTACAGTCTGGAGCTCAGGCAGATCTTCACGAAAGATTTTGTCACAGCCGCCTGAGTCAAATCAGAACAAAATAGGTTAGGCGGCCCCTGGAGTCAATCAGCAAATACCGGACCAGAAGAAGAAACCGAATGAGGTTTTCATACCAGTTTGAGAAACCTCGAGGGCCTGAAAGCCATCACTCTCCCGTAGAAGGATTTCTGTGCCACGGTAACGAAAAACAGAAACCTCTGCGCCCTGGTCACCCCTACATAAAAAAGCCTCAACTCCTCCTCGAAATCCCCCTCGGGTTCGAGCTTTGTTTTAGGCTTAGCCAACCTGATCAACAGATCGGTCCAGGACCTGACCGGATCCTTTTTGGGCAGCTTATAATGAGGAAACACTCCCTCCTCCAGATCGCATAGAAAAACCACCGGATACTCCAGCCCCTTGCTGGCGTGAACCGTCAGCATCTGAGGGAGCGAAGCGGTATCGACACCGCTTTTGCTGTACTCCTGTGCCACCCACTCACGGGAATAGTTGATACGGAAAAGCATCGCCATGGAGCCGATATCAATTTTCTCCCTGCGCTGAATGAAACGCGCTTTCCCCAACACCCATTCCATCATCTGATCCTGTTTTCCGAACCGCATCAGGACCGGTTTTCTGCAACCGTTGGGAACCGCCCTGAGGCCGCTTACCAGAGTTTTGCGATACTCTTGCGGTTTTTCCAGCCAGAGCCGGTTTGCGCAGTCAAGAATGACAGGAATGCTTCTGTAGTTGATCTGCAGCTTAATAATGGCGGCACCCTTGAACCGGGAGGTGAAATTGCGGATAGGTCTGATATCCGCGCCTCTGAATCCATAAATTGCCTGATCATCATCCCCCACCGCATACAGGCTCGCCCCGAACGCGAGCAGAAAGTCAAGCAGCTCTATCTGCATGGGATTAGTGTCCTGAAACTCATCAACCAGAACCGCATCGAAACGCCTGCCGTAGTGTTCGGCTACAAAGCGATTAGTTCTGAAGAGGATCATGGCCCCCTTGATCAGATCGGAGTAATCCCAGAGCCCCTCTGCTTTTCTGGCAAGAAGGAACTTTTTCTCGATTTCGGAAAGCAATCTCTGCTCAGATTCGTCAAACCGCCCCCGCGCTTTCTCCGGAAATACCGCCAGCTGATTAAGCGTGCTGTCCAGCTCCGAAAGACTCATCCGGAGCGTTCTGCGGTTTTCCACAGAGCTAACCTGAGCTAGCAGTTCAAGCCTCTGCCGGTTGGTGAGCAGTTTGACCTGACCCCTGAACCCAATTCTCTGGAAATTGGTGATGCCGCGGATACGTTCACTCAGAACCCTGAGCGAAAAGGAGTGAAATGTGGTCACCAGCGGGGGATTCGGTCCACGGCAAGCCGGGTCGAGTGCGGCCAGCCTCTGAGCCATCTCTTTGGCTGCTTTTCTTGAAAAGGTGAGTGCGCAGATTCTAAAAGGTCTGATTCCGGAGCGTACCAGAAAGGCGATCCGGCGAGTGAGGACGGCAGTTTTCCCGCATCCGGCTCCGGCCAGTATCAGCACCGCTCCGCTGTTGGGGACAGTGACGGCCCGATGCTGTTCCTCGTTGAGACCGTTCAAGAGGTCAGCGCGGTCGCCGTTCATGGCAGACTTCCCCGGAGCTGGTTATTCTACATGACTGTTAGCGTTTTGCAGAGCCGTTGAGAGGCCGCACACTTTTTTTCCAGGCCAGGAAGCGGTGTGCCTTGTTTTTCCCCGCCTCGTAATCTTTTTCGTAAACTACACCTTCAGGAGAAAGAATCGTGATGTCCTTGCGTTCCTCAAAATTCAGATTATTGAATGTGAATCTTTCCTGAAACTGTCCGTCAGCAGAAAAAACGACCACCTCAGCCCAGTTCTCAAGATCCACTCTGATAAAGACGCTCCGGGACTTGCTTATGCCAAGGACCCGTGCACACACCACCACGTCTCCGAAACCGTAATCCAGATTGAATACAGTCCCGTTCTCCAGATGATTCAGTGATATCCCGTAAGGACACCACGTGGTGGGCAGTTCCGCGATCTCTTTCTGCATTTTACCGACGTGGTCCGGCATAGTCTGAAGGACACGCGACATTTTCTTCTTGAGACCCTGGTCAGGCAAACGGTGCACTTTCACAAACAGACTGTCTCTGGCCAAGTCCTTCACATCCAGAAGTGTCATTCCATTTTCGTCTTTATACAAAACCTCGGGAACGATACCCCGACGGGAGGCATCGCAGCAGTCCACTTTGACCGGAATAAAGGAGATTCTTCCTTCTTCGGCGAACTGATTTCCGTGCACAGGTGCACAGGGATCGGATATGAAACGGACAAAACTTCTTTTGTACACATCGATTTTTTTCCACTCCCAGTTGATTGCGCCGTAATACATGTCCCCGTATGCATCGAGGGAGGGAACGAAAACGTGAGTCGCGGCTTTTCTTACAGTGAAAACCGTCTTGATCTTATCGACTTCCTGCAGAACAGCATCTTTTATCTCCTGTTTCAGGAGCTGGTTGCAGTAAAGTACATTGCCGGCCTGGTCACATAATGCGATCGTCTGATAGTATTCATCCTTCTTGTTCCCCATCACGTTGTACATTCCCAGATAATACCAACGCCCCTCGCGCGAAAAGACCCCCATGGGCTCGATGAGCTTGAGTGGCACGTTGCAGTGGCCTCCTGATCTGAGGCCCGGGAAAAAAGAGACAAACTTACCATCCTCCTCGACTATCAGAGGTGAAGTAAAGGAGTAGAACATATCTGTTGTCCACCACTTGCGTCCACCCTCAAGAGAGGTGAATCCCGCCAAATGGGGTTTGAGGTACATCGTACGGCCGACATCCTCACTGATGCTACTGCGGGAGATATTGAGAGGCCTGAACCTTTTGATCTCCTTGAACAGCTCCCTTTCATCGTTTTTGAGTTTGCGGAGCTTTTTTTTAAACAGCCTCTTGCTGAAGATCAGAGGCGGTTGGTCACTTTTCCCGGCATCTTTATAATAGATGACACTGGTGCTGTCGAAAGGGTAGGCCAGAACGGTCTTCGGTTTCCCTTTCCGGGTCGCTTTGCGATTGTCTTTTATAAGCGAGTGCTCCTCAAGCAGCTTGCCTTGGAGGTCGTAGAGAACATAACCGTGCTTCGAATAGAAAAGAAGTGTGTTGTCCGCCATGAGAACGGGGCCGGCCAAAGAGGAGCGGAGATGATCATCCCAGACACAATGGTACAGGCTGCCTGAATCGTCATTGAGATCGATTGTGAACAGCAGCGAATCTTGGGAATCCTGAAATCCCCACGCAATACTTATCAGTGCGGCTATCAGCAATAAACCTTTTCTCATCATACCCACGATCTGCTTAAGTTCTGTTTTTTGGTTCAAACTGTTCTAATATATATAGTTTTTTCGATCATTGTTAAAAAGCCCAAAATGATTTTTTTTGGCGCAGTTCTATTGTTGAACAAATCTTTTGATTTATATTGTGATACAGTTGTAATGTTTTAATTAGAAGTGTAGATACAGAACACGTATGAACGTTTGATCCTGAAAAGGGCGGAAAAAACATGGAAAAGTTTGTTCGCAAACCGGTAGGCAATTTCTTCATCAAGAAATCTCTCCAGCTCAGGTTGATAACGAAAGTGGTCCTGGCGTCGCTGGTTTCCACTATTGTTTCCTCAGGCAGCCTGCTTCTGGTCTACTACCTCAGATACCATACCGTAGTGGTCTATCAATGGGACCAGATCAGCGACGAACTCAACCGTGAACACATTTTCCACCTGATTCTCCCCACCCTTATCATAAGTTCCGTAGTGGGAATTCTGGTCTCAATCGGAATAGGCCTCTATACATCGAGAAAGTACGCTGTTCCCATATACAAAATAGAGCAGTGGACATCCATGCTTCTCAAAGGGAAAATGACTGCTCTTTTGAGATTCAGGGAGAAAGAGGAGATGAAAGAGCTTTCGGAAAGATGCAACGAACTGGGAGGGAAATTCCGTTCAGATCTGCTTGAGATCAAAAAGAGAGTGGAGAGTCTGGAGGCTGACGGACCGGGGAGCGAGGATCTCAAAGCCATTTCCTCGATTCTGGCCCAAATGGAGCTGGAAGAGAAGCCATCGCAAGAGAAGAAGGCCACATCCAAAGCATAGAAACCGAATCGCAACTGAAAGCCCCGGACAGGGCCGGCACTCAAAACCGCCCCTTAATTCAGCTTGTCTGTCCTTTCCTCTATCCTGTCCGGTTATTTCTTTTCCCTGCCCGGCAGAAAATATCTGGATAACATTCACATAACAGAAGAGCCCGATGGGAAGCTCTCTTCCACCGGGCCCTACGGCTTTAAAATAACATGAAGGAAACCGCTCAGCAGACCTGCACTTCCAATTGCGAAGCAA